>CADCPL010000068.1 GCA_902803305.1 uncultured Lachnospiraceae bacterium | reverse complement strand
TCATGTATCATGCCATGTACTATCTTGCCGTTGATCACAACATTTCTGTCCTCGTCGATCACCTGATCCATTATCCTTTCGTATTCCATCAGATACATTCTCTTTCCGCGCTGCAGGCGGAAAAATTCGGTCACGTTATGGACAGATGACATTATCTCGACCTGATATTTCAGTCTGATCGATGCTGTCGTCTCGTCGATCTCCAGAAGCTCCATATCCTTGTCGGTAATAACTTCAGGCTCGAGGTCTCCCCAAGTCAGCTGATTGAAGCTCGAGTGTATGTTTACGTATGCATAGCTGCTGTTGTCCCCGTCGGCGTTGGATTCCATATACTTTTTAAGGTCCGGTGCATTTGCACCGTCCATTGTCTTATCCGAGAATGATCGCACAAAATCCATTTTCTCCGACAGATACAGCTCGGCCCTGTTAATGACTCTCGCATAATACCTTATGACCTGCCCGCCGGATGTCGTGAGCTTGATGATCAGCATATATTCGGTATCGTCTTCTATCAGATCCTTGAGAGTAGCCGTGGCATATATCACATCACCTTCATATGAAAAATCAGACACCTCGGTCTCCTCAATGAGTCTGGACATATCGACCGGCCTGACTTCATAAGAGACTTTGGCTATGACGGCATCATAAAGATCCGCTCTGAATGAAACGGATCTGTTGGCCATGAGAGGAGTGATCGGACCACGCATGAAATTCCCCTCCATTTCTTCTTTATAGCCATGGAGCGGATTGATGTATTCGTCATTGACGTTCATATATACGATCGGAAGCGTTGCGCCGGACATCTCGGCCGTCATGTCCGTATTTCCCCTGTTAAGAACTATGTTGGACACAAACAGTGATATGAAAAACAATACGAGGGTGACGCTCAGCTTGATCACTCTTCTGATTAGTTTGCTTCGATCCATTTGAATAAAAGTATGACGACGAAGTATCCTTCGCCGTCATAAAAAATCATTTTCCAGCTGCTTCGATCCTTGCTGCACTTCTCTTCAGTGCAAGGATCGCGCGTCCCATGTCCGTTCCGTCCTTGCCTTCCGACAATCGTCTCTCTGCACGGACTTTTGCTGCCTCTGCCCTTCCGACATCGATCTCATCCGGCCACTCGCACACTTCGGCAAGTATTGTCATCGAATCCTGAAGGATCTCAAAGAATCCTCCGTGGATCGCGCATACCTTCGGATCCCCGTCGGGAACATGCAGATAACATACTCCCGGTGCCAGAACGCTTGTAAGCGGTATATGGTTCGGAAGAACACCGATCTGTCCCTCCGTTGTATTGATCTCAACCATTGTCACTTCGCCTTCGAAGAACACTCTGTCGGGGCTGGTGACCTTGAGATGAAATGTACCTGCCATATCTACTCCTTATTTCCTGCTGTTCTCGTATTTTTCAATAACATCCTCGATACCGCCGGCACTGAGGAAGAAGCTTTCCGGAATATCATCATGCTTACCGGAGAGTATCTCATCAAAGCCTCTTATTGTATCGGAAACAGAAACATATCTTCCCGGAAGTCCGGTAAACTGTCCTGCTACGAAGAACGGCTGAGACAGGAAACGCTGTACCTTTCTTGCTCTTGATACGGTGATCTTATCATCCTCCGAAAGTTCGTCCATACCAAGGATAGCGATGATATCCTGAAGCTCTTTGTATCTCTGAAGTATCTCCTGAACACCTCTTGCAACTCTGTAGTGATCCTCACCGACAACTCTGGGATCGAGTATCCTCGATGTGGATTCAAGCGGATCAACCGCGGGATAGATACCGAGCTCAACTATCGAACGTGAGAGAACGGTTGTCGCATCAAGGTGCGCAAATGTCGTTGCGGGTGCAGGGTCCGTCAGGTCATCGGCAGGTACGTATACGGCCTGGACCGATGTGATGGATCCGTTCTTTGTAGAAGTGATACGCTCCTGAAGAGCACCCATCTCCGTCTGAAGTGTAGGCTGATAACCTACGGCTGAAGGCATACGTCCGAGAAGTGCCGAAACCTCCGAACCTGCCTGTGTAAATCTGAATATGTTATCAATGAAGAGGAGCACATCCTTACCGCCCTCATCACGGAAATATTCCGCCATCGTAAGACCTGCCAGTCCGACTCTCATTCTGGCTCCCGGCGGCTCGTTCATCTGACCGAACACCATGGTCGTCTTATCTATAACTCCCGAGTCTTTCATCTCGTAATACAGATCGTTACCTTCACGGGTACGCTCTCCGACACCGGTGAAAACCGAATATCCGCCGTGCTCGGTTGCGATGTTTCTGATAAGCTCCTGGATAAGGACTGTCTTACCAACACCGGCACCTCCGAACAGACCGATCTTACCACCCTTCTGATAAGGGCACAGAAGATCGACGACCTTGATACCTGTCTCGAGCATCTCTGCCGATGTTGACTGCTCTTCAAATGCGGGAGCTTTTCTGTGTATCGGGAAATGCTTTTCAACCTCGGGCGCGGGCTTGTTATCTATAGGCTCACCCAATACATTGAACATACGTCCCAGTGTATTTTCTCCGACCGGTACCGATATGGGAGCTCCTGTTGCCTCTGCATCCATTCCTCTTACCAGACCGTCCGTCGGTCCCATGGCGATACAACGTACCGTGTCATCGCCAAGATGCTGAGCCACTTCAACAACAAGCGTACTTCCGTCATCACGCTTAACACGGATGGCTTCGTTGATCTCCGGAAGTGTTCCCTCCGGAAACTTAACGTCAAGCACCGCACCGATGATCTGGGTAATCTTACCTGTGTTATTTGCCACTGTTCTTCTCCTTTTTACAATCTATTCTTCATTGCTTTGCGGGTCATCTAAGGAGACTCGCGCATTATGTCACGATTCCTTCGGAATTACAGCATTAACCTAGAGCTTCGGCGCCCCCGATTATTTCGGTCAATTCTTGTGTTATCGCACCCTGTCTTGCGCGGTTATACTG
Source organism: uncultured Lachnospiraceae bacterium (assembly GCA_902803305.1). Classification (GTDB taxonomy): domain Bacteria; phylum Bacillota; class Clostridia; order Lachnospirales; family Lachnospiraceae; genus UBA2868. Next base: position 1,682 of record CADCPL010000068.1, on the reverse strand, counting down.
AAGCTCCAGTGAGGAGATCATCTTCTCCGCGTTATCGGTCGCCGAATCCATTGCCTGCATCCTGGCACCGTTTTCACTGGCTACCGCTTCAATGAGTGCACCGTATATAAGGCTTGTCACATACTTCGGAATGATCGCTGACAGAGCTTCGTCCGAATCAGGCTCATAAGTCATGAGCGCACGCTTTGCGGCTTCCTGCTGTGCATCTGGAAGTATCGTTTCCTCCCCTTCCTTTCCCGCAACCGATTCGGTAGGTGTACTTTCCTTACCGAGCGGGAGCAGCTTCTGAAGCTTCGGCACATGAACTACCGTATTCTTAAAGATCGTATATGCGATATATATCTCTCCGATCTCACCTGCACGATACTTACCGAGAAGATCTTCGGCAAGATCCATTGCATCTGTATATATGGGCTCTTCGATCATGTCCGCACTCTCGAATGCTATCTCATAGCCCTTTCTTCTGACACCGTCACGTCCTTTTTTTCCTATAGCATAGACAACCGTGTCATCGGTACTCCATCCGCTTCCGGTCACGAGCTTGATGATATTGCTGTTATATCCTCCGGCAAGACCGCGGTTTGAAGTGATGAGGATGACTGCCTTCTTATTTGAACCGTTGGGTTTCATGAGCGGATGATCGATATATCCCGATTTGTTTATGATCGAAACTATCGTATCGTACATGAGCATAGTGTAATTCTTGTTCTGCTCCGCTCTTGCCTTGGCTCTCTGAAGCTTGACCGTGGATACAAGCTTCATCGCTTTGGTTATCTGCTGGGTAGACTGTATTCCTGTTTTACGTCTTTTGATGTCGCGCATCGACGCCATTATCTACACCCTCCCTATTTGAGAAAATCAGCCTTGAAGTCCTGTATCGCCTTCTTCAGCTTTTCTTCCATCTCTTCCGACAGTTCCTTGGAGCTCTTGATGGACTCGGGGATCTCGGGATAACTCGTCTTGATATACTCAAAGAACTCATTCTCAAAATCACCGATACGATCTACCGGAACATCCAGAAGGAATCTTCTCGTTACGACATATATGATGAGAACCTGGTACTCAACCGGCATGGGCTTGTACTGACCCTGCTTGAGCACTTCCTTGATCCTCTCACCTTGTGCAAGCTTCTCACGGGTATCGGCATCAAGTTCCGATCCGAACTGTGCGAATGCTGCAAGTTCTCTGTACTGTGCAAGCTCCGTACGGATAGGTGCCGAGATCTTCTTCATTGCCTTGATCTGCGCTGCGCCGCCGACACGGGATACCGACAGTCCCGCATTAACAGCGGGGCGGAAACCGGAGTTGAACATCTCGGTCTCAAGATATATCTGTCCATCGGTGATGGAAATAACGTTCGTCGGGATGTAAGCCGATACGTCACCTGCCTGTGTCTCGATGATGGGCAGTGCCGTAAGGGAACCTCCGCCGTATTCTTCGCTCATTCTTGCAGCACGCTCAAGAAGTCTTGAGTGAAGGTAGAATACGTCACCGGGATATGCCTCACGTCCGGGCGGACGACGAAGCAGAAGTGAAAGTGTTCTGTATGCCGTTGCATGCTTGCTCAGGTCATCATATATGACAAGAACGTCCTCACCGTTCTCCATCCACTCCTCACCGATAGCGCATCCGCTGTAAGGTGCGATATACTGAAGGGGTGCCATCTCACTTGCTGTAGATGC
>CADCPL010000067.1 GCA_902803305.1 uncultured Lachnospiraceae bacterium | reverse complement strand
GTTTACAAATAACTCCTCCGCCAATCACGCAGCCGTCATCATCGTACATGACCGCGGATTGTCCCGGAGCCGCACCCTTCACGGGCGTGCTGAATTTAATTATAAGCTTTCCGTCATCCGTCGCACTTGCAACAGCCTCCACCGGCTCATGATGATATCTGATCCTGGCCTTGCAGCGGATCTCCTCCCCGGGCTGCAAACCCTCTATACTCAGGAAGTTCGGATCATCGCATATGACGGTATCGCTCATTATATCCTCTATGTCGCCTATGACCACTTCATTCCTGTCTGTATCGATTCTGCACACATATGCAGGCTTCCCGAGCGCTATGCCGAGTCCTTTTCTCTGTCCGACCGTATAGCATATCACTCCCTTATGACGTCCGAGTATATTCCCCTTTGTATCAACGAAGTTCCCTTCCCCCGGGATCACTCCACCGTGATTTTTCCTGATGAACTCTGCATGATCGTCATCCGGTATGAAGCATATCTCCTGGGAATCGGGCTTATCCGCGACCGGGATCCCGGCCTCCTTTGCTATCGCCCTTACCTCATCCTTGGAATAACCCCCGAGTGGCATGAGCGTTGACGCAAGCTGCTCCTGAGTCAGCCTGTAGAGCATGTATGTCTGGTCCTTTTCTATATGCTCGGCGTTTTTTACCGTATACCGATCGTTTCCTAGCTTTACGACCTTTGCATAGTGCCCGGTCGCGATATAATCAGCCTTAAGGACTTTCATGTAATACATGAGACGTTCCCACTTTACGTACCTGTTGCAGAAAATACAGGGATTGGGCGTGAGCCCGCAAAGATACTGATCCATGAACGGTTCTATGACTTTTTCTTTAAAATCACCCGTGACGTTGAACGGATGGAAAGGGATCCCTATGGCGTCGGCGATGGCTCTTGCATCATCTATCTCGCAGCATCTGCTCTCCTGTCCGTCATCGGACATCCATGTGCGCAGCATCACGCCGACAACATCGTATCCTTCTTTCTTGAGAAGATATGCAGCGGCAGCGCTGTCAACACCTCCGGACAGGCCTACAAGAACTCTTTTCATACGCTACCGCCTCTTATAATGAACTCGACTTCGTGCTTGGAAAGGTACTTTTCGGCACTTGCTTCGTCCTTTACGAACACACCTTTATACCTTCCTGCCAGGGCCTCTTTCAGCTCCCTGAGCTTCTCGGAAGAATCGTTGATCACGAGAACGACCGGCAGATCCGCCTTCTTTTCGGCCTCAGCGGCGATCTGCTCCTCCGTCATCATGCGCTCGGGACTCACATATTTGATAAGTATCGCCTCAAGATCCGCAAACATGACCGGCTTGGACAGATAATCCGTAAATCCTTCCTTGATATATGAATCTCTCGCTCCGAGTATTGCATCGGCGGTAAGCGCGATGATCGGGATATCCTTTGCAAGTCCCCTCGCTCGTATCTCCTCGAGAGTCTGTGTTCCCGACATTCCCGGCATCATCTGATCGAGGAAGATGACATCGAACGATCTTTTCTCAAGCTCATCTATGCACTCCTGACCGGAACCGGCGGTCACAACTTTCATCCTTGTACCCTCAAGGAGCGATTCTATTACTTCAAGGTTCATGTCGTTATCATCAACGATCAGAACGCTGACATCCGGTGCGATAACAGACGGTCTGTACTCTTCGGTATGTGACTGCATCTTCGACAGGTTTTGGACAAAATCACCCACAGGAGTCCTGTCAACGACTTCCTGCTTCATCTGCGCGGTAAAGGTCGTTCCCTCGCCGTATCTGCTCGTAACACCGATGGTTCCGTCCATCATCTTCACAAGCTGCATTGTGATGTTAAGCCCGAGACCGGTTCCCTCGATGTTCCTGTTCTTATCTTCCTCCAGGCGCTGGAAGGAACCGAACAGCTTGCCGAGGTCTTCATTCTTGATGCCTATACCGGTGTCCGTAACGATAAACCAGAGCTGTCCCGCCCCCATGTCATATGAGACATCGACCGTAACACTTCCCTTGTGTGTATATTTGATGGCGTTGTTTATAAGGTTCAGCATGACCTGGCGGACCCTTATCTCGTCTCCGCGAAGTACCGACGGTATGTCCTCCGACACCTTGAGATTATATTCCAGGCCCTTGTCCTGTGCCTTTTTCATCGTCATGTTGACTACATCGTTCATCACAGATGCAAAGCTGTATTCAACGGGAACGAGCTCCATCTTTCCCGATTCGATCTTGGAAAAATCAAGGATATCGTTGATTATGGACAGCAGCGTCTTGCCGGCGCTCTGAATGTCGAGGGCATATTTTCGTATCGTACTGTCGGGCTTGGCACGCAGTATCATCTCATCCATTCCGATGATCGCGTTCATGGGAGTCCTTATCTCATGCGACATGTTGGCAAGAAAATCACTCTTTGCTTTGTTGGACGCGTTTGCGGCATCCTTCTCGAGCTGCAGCACTCTTTTTTCATAGGAGGACTTCTGCTCGTCCAGCCTCATCTTCTCCATATGCTCCGCATAACTTCGCTCATTCTTGCGGCCCACATAGAAGAACGCCGCGATCAAAGCAAACACAACCATGCATATGAGTGCATTTATGACAAGCTGGCTCCTTACTTCTTCATACAGCTCTCTGTCGGTAAATACCATGACGACGTTCCAGTCATTCTTAAGTTCCTTTGTAAATACCGTGCACTTCTCACTGCCAAGCGTATACGTAAAACTGCCGGATCCCGCATCCTTGATGGCACGTCCGAGTGCGGCGCCTTCTTCGGTATCGTTGATGTTCGTGCCCTTTTTGTTCTCATCCTTGTGGGCGATTATATAACCCGTATCATCAAGTACAAAGCCGTAACCCTTGCCGTTGAGTGTCAGCTCGCTCATGAGCGACTGGATCTCCATGAGCTGGACATCGAGCGAGACAACGTTCTGACGGTCAGGAAGCATCCTCGAGATCGATATGATCACATTTCCCGTCTGAGCATCAACATACGGCGGTACGAACACTACCTCCCCGTCATGCTCTTTTGCCAGTATATACCAGTCACGCGCTCTCGGATCATAACCCTCTGGCGGCACCCAGTTGAGTCCGTCCATGTACTGGCTCATGATATAGCCGTACAAGCCTGTGTAGTTCTCGTTAAACTGTTCGGCAACGTTGTTCGTCTCCTCCACGAGGAACTCATGTATACGAACCGGGGTGCTTCCGCTGATGAGCATGTGGTGCACCGAATCGGCCGTCATATGCAGTATGTTCTCGGCCGTGTTAAGATGCGTGTCTATAAGTGATGATACGTTCAGTATCCTGTCCTCTATGACGGCGCCGGAATTCGATACGGCGACGTTGTACATAAGTCTTGAAGTGTAGAAGACCATGACCACGACAAATACAAAAACCAGTATGAGCGGGATCGTCATACTGTGTTTTTTTCGTCCGTATTCTTTTGAGATATCGATACCGGTATTATCCATCAGGTTTTTCCTTGATCTTCTTGTGCGTGCTTATTCGATAGTCTGCCCGATCTCGCGTATGAGCTGAGCCGCCTCATCATACATAAAATCATCTATGTAAGCTATCGCTTCCTTCAGCTTATCGGCCTGCGTCATCCTGAACGGATATCCCGCCAGCTTTGTTGCCAATTGCTTTGACAGATCGTCGTCAAAATCATCCAGCGCCTCAAGCAGCTCACCTACAGTCTTCAGTGCGGTCTGCGCCGAGATCTCGTCCGCCGCATGCACTTCCCCGAGCTTTGAAACAGGATCGAGCTTTTCGATAAGAAGCTTGTAATCCCTCATGACAACGGGAGTCAGGCTCTTGATGACATCGGTGTCGTTGCTGCCCGCTGCAGCTTCGAGCGACTCAAAGCATCCCGACAGCGTGTTCGCCCCGATCATCTTGGCATTACTCTTGAGTGCATGAACAGTGATCTTAAGGCTTTCATTGTCCTTTGAATTAAAAGCCTCTTCGACCTTTGCCCTGTTTTTCTCATAGTTCCTGTAGAACCTCTGGACGGCCGAAACATACTTTTCCTCACTTCCCGTGTATCCGATACCTGCCTCGGTATCAAGTCCGGCTTCCTTCATCCACAAAATATCCATTCCCATGATCATTACCCCAATACGTCGATTATCTTGGCTACGATTTCAGATTTCTTTGACGGCTTGATGATATATCCCTGCGGCCGCAGTTCCGCAAGCGTCTGCAATACCTTGTTCTTCTCCGATACACCCGTCAGGAAGATTACCGGTATGTCAGCCCATGCCTTGGTATCCTGTATGTTCCGGAGCACCTCCGGCCCGTCAAGATCCGGCATCAGGTAGTCGAGAAGTATCAGATCACATGATTTTTTCGCAAGGAACTTAAATGCCGCGTCCCCTGATTTTACGCACGTTACATCATAAAACTCCTCGAGCTGCTCCTTGATCACAAGAAGCTGCTCGGTATCGTCATCGACAACAAGGATCCTCTTTCTCTTATGTCCCTTATCGGGATCGTCATTGACAAATTCCCTGAACGTTGCGAGATTCTTTTCCTTCTCGCCTTCGAGCGTCTCTTCTATCTCATTCAGTTTTTCATAAAGTGCGAAAAGCGAGATCGGTCTTGACAGGAACAGCACTCTCTCAAGCTCCGTGTACTTTATGAACAGTTTTTCATCCTCGGCATCCGTTACGACGATCGTAGTGATGTTACCCTGCCTCAGTGCAGATTTCATGACATTGTATGCCTGCACGGTGACGCTTGTCTCATCCCCGAGACATATGATGACCACCTTCGGAAGTTCTCCGAGCATAAGGTCAAAAAGCGCCGTTTTGTTCGGATCGCATTTAACGGTAACATATCCTCTGTCTGCCTGCAGATGTTCACATACATCCTTTGCGACCTTACGGTTTTTTCCTGTAACAAGTACTTTTAACTGCATATCAAACCCTGCCCTTGTTGTTTTCCTGAAGTTTCAGAAGCACCTCCAGCTGCTCATTCATCTTGCTGACGGTGTGCTTCCAGTACAGATAATTTAACAGCCATATGATCGTATATATGATCACGTATATCACCATTGCAACCGCAAAATCCGAGAGGCTGTACCATCTCATCACGCCTCCTATGCCCACGATCGTGGCAAGAGTGATCGACGCATGAACAACCGTTGATTTTGTCAGTCCCCAGCTCTCTATTCCGTAGACTGTTGCCGCTCCGCACGGGATCATGCCATGCAATGCGGATGCTATCATGTGTGCCACAAAGCTCCTGCCCTCCGAATTTACGGGGGGGATCATCCACATGACGAGCCCTACGATCATTCCCGCTATTATACCTATGAGTGAATTTATCACGAATTTATTTTTCAGTTCCATAGGCTATACCCTCGTAATGCTGTTTTCGATGAGGAGTTCCTTGATATCGCGTATGCGGCTTCTCGACGCCCATGTCTTGATACCGCAGTCAAACTCCACTCCTATGGTTCCCGTAAGGTTAAAATCAAAATGTCTGACTTTGTATATATTGATGATCTCCGATTGGGATATGCGCAAAAATCTCGTGCGGTTCAGCGCATCCTCGATCCCGGACAGTGATCCTTTTAAAATGTACTCATCATTCTCCGTTTGGAGCACCACACTGCGTCCATGAGTGTACACTCTCACTATATCCCGCTGTGAGATGAACACGAGACTGCTATCCTTCATCGCCGCGATCTGCGGATAATCGGAATTGGACACATTCTCAATGGCAATGATTATGTTCTCGACCTGCGGGGTATTGGCTCTCGTCCTGATCGTAACCCGCGGATCGACATAATGCTCGTCAAGAATGACTTCTATTTCCACCATGTCCTTCATTCGTTCACCGTCCGTTTACTGATGGATATCATCATTATATGCTATCCTGATCATTATCGCACATTTTATGTCTATTCGGTCGATTTTCGTGTCTATTCGGTTATTGACAGATCGATCTAAACGTGATAGGCCCGATCAGAACTGCGCATACAGAAGATCAGCCGTGTCATAACCGGTTCCGTATGCCCCGAAGATGATCACAAAGAAGATGCATGCATACCAGAATGCGAACCTTACCGGAGTCGGAAGGGCTGCGATCTTTTCCCTTAAAGAAACACCCATCTCGCTTAGCGTCTCAACGACCGCTACAACTATCAGTCCCGTGATGATCACGAAATACCCGTATCTGTCTATGCCGATATCCTGGATATGCTTTATCACCATGTCAAATCTCAGATCCGTAAATATGAGTTTGAACATCGCCCTGCCACGGTCAAACGTATCCGCCCTGAAAAACATCTCTCCTATGATCACGATAAACCAGAGTTTGATATATCTGAAAACCCTTACAACAGCTGATGTGTCACCGAGTTTCATACGCCTGAGCAATTTTGTACAAGGCTCTTCGAGGATGTTTTCGATCAGTATGATCACAAAGAAATACATGCCGTAGAATATATACGTCCATCTCGGACCATGCCATATACCGTTGGAAAGCCATACAAAGAAGAACCCTATTCCCATCGAGACAAACTTACTGACGCCTTTTCCAAGCAGTTTTTTCGTCCCTTTCGTTATCTTTGCGACAGGCTTGGTAAGCGCGATCGGGAAGAAAATATAATCCCTGAAAAAAGTACCCAATGTGATATGCCATCTTCTCCAGAAATCCGATGCGTTCTTCGCAAAGAAAGGCTGTTTAAAGTTCTCCGAAAGCCTTACTCTGAATATCCTGGCGCTTCCGATGGCGATTTCGATGGCACCCGAAAAATCCATGTATTCCTGAAGTGTGAACAAAATCGCCGCAAACAATGCCACGCCGCCGTCCATATACTCGCCTTCAAACAGCTGCGATACGGCGGGAGCCAGATGATCCGCTATGCACAT
>CADCPL010000066.1 GCA_902803305.1 uncultured Lachnospiraceae bacterium | reverse complement strand
GAAGGATCCGCACCGCCGAAGATCACAAGTACATTCTCGGCTTTTTCACAGAACTCTTTGGGCTGCTCCTCGAGAAACTCATCCCTTATGCAGAAATACTTACTTCCGTAGTACTCGTTATGAAGCTTGTCGCCCTTCTCATACAGAGCGTTTATGACCGCATCCGCATACTTGGCACCGGGACCTACGTCCTCGAAGTTGATAACACGCTTTGCGTATTTTGTCACCATCTGCATATAGGAACTCGTGGTATCGAGTATATCGTTTATCAGTATGTCAGGCTTTTCTTTTGCCAGTATCCTTTCAAAATCGTCATCATCCTTTATCCTGATGACATCAAAATTCGATTCGGTAATCTTTTCTATACCGATATCCGAATCAGACGATGCGGCAAATATAACCTCATGACCGGTGAGCTTGTACGCGAGCGTAAGGCAGCGGTATACGTGTCCCATGCCGACCGCGCGCTTTCCTACCGTACGGAACATTATCTTTTTCCTGTTCAGTATGTTCTCGCACAGTACCCAGTCCGAATATGTATCGATATCCACTGCTTCATCTTCAGGTATCTCAAATATGCTGACCTTTGCGCCTATGCGCGCATGCTCGCTTACACACTCTCTTCTCGTGATCAGGAATCCTCCGGTCTCGATGTAGTTGGCCGGAAGCTCCTGTGAGTTCAGACGCTTTTCATAATTCTTGACATACTCGCCATTCTTATCCACTCCCCATGACAGATGAGGCTTGTTCGTAGCCGACAGCACGGTGTCAAAATCATGAGCCGCGAAGTACTCCATTGCCTTTTTGATCGTGGCGCTCCTCAGCGTGGGGCTCGTGGCCTGCATAGTAATGACAAGATCATATGTTATCCCCTTTTGGGATTCCATGAAGCAGACGGCGTGGTGTATGACCGGATCGAGCGTGACCGAATCCGTGGCAAGCTCCGCAGGTCTTGCTATGACCTCCACCCCGCGCTTTTTTACTATCCCGCCGAGTTCCTCGTCATCGGTGGACACCGCTATATCAACTTCAAAACCCGGCAGGTCGCAAAGAGACTTTGCGTTTTCTATCGAATAGACAATGAGCGGCTTGCCGCACATGATCCTGACGTTCTTTCTCGGTATCCTCTTTGACCCGCCTCTTGCCGGTATGACGATTAGTGTTTTCATGCTTTAATCCCCGAAATGCGTTTTTTTACATAATGTATCAGTGTGATTATATCACTTCTGTTTATAAATGCCAAAACAGCGCCGAATGCGATCGCGACCCCGTACCTGATGAGTGTCATTGTAAGCCCGTTGCCGTACAGCGCCAGGAACATGCAGCCGATGACAGAATATACAGCCATCGATAAGAACATATACAGATCATCATATACCTTCTGTTTCAGAACGAATCTGACCATGACAAAATGCATGATCATGAGTATCAGATAACTTGCGAGCGTTGTATATGCGGCTGCCGTATAGCCGTATACGGGTATCAGTGTCCTGTTGAGTATATAGTTTATAAGTGCCGCGGCGCATGACCCTATGGCGATGATCGGCGTCTTCTTGCAGAATATCTCAACGTTTACGTAGTTCGTATAGAAGTACTGTGCCAGCGTTCCGAGCACAATGGGCGGTACCACATATTTTGCCACCCAGTACGAACTGTCGGATATTGCCAGGATCATCAGAGCCTCCGGTGCGACAACGATGAACACCATGGAAAGGAACGTCCCGAGCTTTACGAGCTTCTTCTGTATCACTTTGATCCTGTCGGCTCCGCCGGCATAAAGCGTCTCGTTGAACCACGGCAGCCACGCCTGACCGATCGCATTGGTAAAGATCATAAGGAGCGTTGCGAACGAATACCCGAACGTATACAGACCTGCATCAGCATCCGAGCATATGTCCTTGATCATGATCCTGTCCATCTGCGCGAGCAGTATGAGCGCAAGAGCGTGAGGTATCATCGGTAGTCCGATCTTAAGTGCATATATCCAGTACTCACGGTTGTAAAACACCTTTCCTCTTACTATGAACGTGATATAAAAAACAATGCCCATGATGGCTGTCGGGATGATCACACCGAGTATCTTTCCGATATACCTTGCATCATTAAAAAGCAGCATCAGTGTTATGGACAGTGCCACCTGACCTACGCATGTGATGGCGGAGATGAGTATGTTTTCCCTGTAACGGTATTCATAACGGCATTTCTGCATCATATATTCGACTGAAGGAGAAACGCACAGATATGCAAACAGACCGACCGCGAGCGGCACCTCATAATGTATCCAGGCAGCAAGCGACTCCCTGAACACAAATGCCAGTATGAGCAGTATAAAACCGCAGGAACTTGACAGTCCCTGCAGTGCAGACATGTATTCATCAAACTTGTCTTTAAAATCAAGCTTGGCTCTTCCGATGGAATAGACCACGCACAGACATGCAAAAACGTTGAACACGTCTATCCAGGAGTTATACGTGTTTGCCCTTCCGTAATCGGCTTTCGTGAGCATTCCCGTATATATGGGAGTTGTGATTATCGAAACAGCCCGCAGCGAAACATTCGCTATCATGTACCAGATGCTCGATCTGACGGCCAGGCTGCCTTTATTGTTATCGGTGCTCATTATGCCAGCATATTCTCCTGCAATATCGTATCATCCGCTATATCAACGGCTGAGGTCCTTCCGACTATCTCATCTATCCTGTCCGGAGAAATGCCGGTACCGGGACGCTTGAACGTGAGCATTTCCTTTGTGATAACACTGCCTTTCGGGATGTCTCCGAGAGCGACAACGGATCTTCTCGCGTTGGCCCTTGCCGCACTTTCGGTCTCAAGGCTCACAAGGTCGCCTTTTCCTCTGATCAGATCCATCCTCTCGATCGATGCGATGATCCTTTCTACGTCCCCGGGGTCCATTGCATGATAATGATCGTTACCTTTGAGAGTCTTGTCGAGGGTAAAGTGCTTTTCCACAAGAACTGCCCCGAGATTGTATGCCGTCTTGATGACGTCGCAGTCATCCGTCGGCTTCGTATGATCCGAATATCCAATATAGACATCCGGGAATCTCTTCTTCAGCGATGCGATCTTGAGAAGGTTCGCATCCGCGAGAGGAGTCGGGTACTCGAGAACGCAGTGAAGGAGAGTTATCGGCGCATCACCCTTTTCCCTGATCGCCAAAAGTGCACGCTCTATCTCGTCTTCATTTGATGCTCCGACCGACAGCAGTATCGGCTTTCCCTTCGCTGCCTGATATTCGATGAAGGGTATATTGGACAGATCGGAAGATGATATCTTGTATACGTTCATAAGCTCGTCAAGATAATCTGCCGACTCTGTATCAAATGCCGTCGAAAGGAACTCCACACCGATCTCATCCGAATATTCCTTCAGCTCTTTATACTCTTCATATCCGAAGTGATCGAACTTCGTGAACAGTTCGTATTGGGATCTCGTGGGCTCCTCCGTTATGTCCCAGTAATACGGACTTGCCTTTGCGGCAAGAGTTCCCGCTTTATACGTCTGGAACTTCACCGCATGAACACCGGCAGTGGCCGCGGACTTAATCATAAGCTTTGCGGCATCCATGTTCGTGATGCCGCGCTGCTTTGCGATATCGTAATAATTGACTCCTATCTCGGCGATGAGGACGAACTTTCCTTCCTCGAGCCGTTTCATGATCGTACTTTCCATATTTCCTCCAAGTGTTAACCCGAATCATTTACATGTTTGCTCGAAAAGGCGCTTCCGCTCATTTCCGGACGTCGCGTTACTAGACTCGGCAATAAGGAATCCTCCCACTTCGTGGGCCCCTCCTTTTTGCATACCTCGTCAAGTAACAACGTCCTCCAAAG
>CADCPL010000065.1 GCA_902803305.1 uncultured Lachnospiraceae bacterium | reverse complement strand
TGTTTAGAAGCTCTGTTGTATCGTACTGCTCATTTATGATCTCGAGCCTTCCCTGTTCGATCTTGGAAAAATCAAGAACGTCACTTATTATCTCGAGGAGTGCGGTCCCGGCACTCTTGATGTTACGGGCATATTCATGAACCTTATCATCCGTATCTTCGCGCAGTATCAGCTCATCCATACCGAGGATCGCGTTGATGGGAGTGCGGATCTCGTGGCTCATATTTGCAAGGAATGTGGTCTTGGCCCGATTGGCTTTTTGGGCTTCGATGGTCTCGGCGCGCATAACACTTATCCGGCGTACCTCCTGGGTTACAGCGAAGATAAGCAGTATCAGAAGACCGCCTGCAATGAAAGCACCGTCATTCGTATGTAAGGGGAGGTTCAGATGTATGACCTCTGCAATACATTCAAGCACGAATATGCCGAATCCGATCACTATGAAAGTGTTCTCCCTGTGCCCTTTGACAAAAGTGTCATAGATAAGAACTCCGATACAGTGCAGTGCAACGAGAACCGCGATTATGTTGCTGAACAGCATCGTATCCGAAAAATCGGCGATGTCGGCCAGATGCAGCAAAGTAAGTGTTGAAAAGTCAAGTATTATCAGAATACAGAACACATAGTATATCGGCCTGTATCGATATTCCAGCAAACTGTTTATATATGCCAGAAACGGGAAAGGAACGAGCATGATGACAAGATAAGCGGCGATCCCGTCAACGAAATAATTCCGGAAGAACAGGGGGTATGTGAAATTATCGAGTATCAGCCATATGGCGCTTCCGAGTACGCCCAGACTAAGATACCACAGAGGGAACTCTCTTTTGTCGCGGATCCTGTAAAGAAGGCATATAAGGGCTATGATCGTCCCTGTTGTGATTATCGCAAATCCGAGAAACAGGATAAGGAAATTGTTGTGGATCAGGCGCATGGCAAATCCGAGACGGTTACCGATGAACGTTTCGCTCGGATAGAATTCGTCAAGCCAGTAGTTCGGGCGTACGATCGTAAGCTCCTTGCCGGCATCGGTTTTGCGTAGCGTAATGGGAACCCACGCTCCCTTTACGTTCCTTCCGAAAACGGAATGACTGAGCTTGTAGCTGTTGCGAAGCTGCCCGTCGATATACGCATCAAGATCCTTGCCTGAAAGTATGAACAGGCAGTTTCCCTCGGATATCTCCTCAGGAAGTGTCGTTGTCACCACAACATCATCAACATCTTTTACGTTGACGCTCTCACCGCGTTTGAACTGTTTTGTGACACCGTTGGGATCGGTATATGACCAGACAGCGTCATACGGCTCACTTTCGCTTGCGTACAGTGAGGGGTTTTTTATAAAGAACTGCCCGTACACATAAACGGACACCGTAAACAATATGCATAAAAATATGCATATCTTTATGATAAGGTCGTATTTCGGTTGTCTTGTTGCGCTTTCGCCATTTCGCATATCGATCTCCGAAACCATTATAACATATTATGTAAGATATCTTCCGAATTATGGTTATATCAGAATATCGGACAGGCCGCAAATCATACTTAACCCATAAGTAAAAAAGTGGTATAATGCTCTTTAACTATAAATATAAGAAGGTGGATATACATGGGATTGGTAAAAACAAATGACAAATGTGTGGGTTGTAACCGTTGTATAAGCGCATGTCCGAGTAGCGGTGCCAATGTTGCGATAGAAAAGGATCGCGGGAACGTGATAGAGGTCGATCCGAAAAAGTGTATCGCCTGCGGTGCATGTATAGATGCATGTGAACACGGTGCGCGTGAATATGAAGATGATGTCGAAAGGTTTTTTGACGATCTTAAGAAGGGTACGAAGATATCCGTACTTATCGCGCCTGCTTTTCTTGCAAATTATCCGACCGAATACGGAAGGTATCTCGGTATGCTCAAAAAGCTCGGAGTCAACCGCTTTATCAGCATCTCGTTTGGTGCCGATATCACGACATGGGCTTATATCAAATACATCACCGAGCATAAGTATTACGGAAGCATTTCGCAGCCGTGTCCTGCTGTAGTGGGCTATATAGAGCGTCATATCCCGGAACTCCTTCCGAAGCTCATGCCCGTACAAAGTCCCATGATGTGCGGCGCCATATATGTCAAAAAGTACATGAATGTGCCGGATAAACTGGCATTCATAAGTCCTTGCATAGCAAAGAAAAACGAGATCGACGATCCGAACAATAAGGGCGTTGTTTCATATAACCTGACTTTTTCACACCTTGTTAAATATCTTAAGGATAATCCGGTCAGCGGGGCCACCCCGATCACGGATGAGATCGAATACGGACTAGGATCCATCTATCCGATGCCCGGCGGTCTGAAGGAAAACGTATACTGGCTTCTCGGGGAAGATGCACTCGTTCGTCAGATGGAAGGCGAGCATCATATGTACGAGTATCTGGAGCGTAACAAGGACAAGATCAAGAGCACTCAGTTCCCGTATCTGTTCATCGATGCGCTCAACTGTACAAACGGATGTCTGTACGGACCGGGCGTTGATGCAAGAAAGACAATGGATGAGCGCACGTTTGTCAGCATCCAGAAGATCAAGGCAAACAGCAAGAATGATACAAAGAAGACAGCATGGAGCAGAAAACTCACTCCGGAAAAGAGACTGGCGGAACTCAACAAACAGTTTGCTTCCCTGAACCTTAATGATTTTGTCAGAAAGTATACCGACAGGAGCAGGGATTGCGAGATCAAGAAGCCTTCCGAGGTCGAGATCGGAAAGATCTTTGCCGACATGAAAAAGGACACGGAAGAAAAGAGAAAGATCAACTGCGGATGCTGCGGATACGATACATGCCGCGATATGGCCACTGCTATCTTCAACGGATTTAACCACAAGTATAACTGTGTTCATTTCATCAAAGACAGGGCTTATGAAGAAAAAGACAAAGCTGTCGAACTTGCGGATGAAGTAAGCAGGACTCGTGAAGAGATGCGTGAAAAGAAACTGAGTCTGTCGGAAGGTATTAAAGAGAATTTCGATAACCTCACTTATTCGATCGAACAGATCGAGAGTACAAGCGCCGACAACGCAAAGCAGACTTCGGGTATATATGATGCGATGGCGGATGTTGACAGTTTTGCAAGCGACCTGAAAAGTGTTCTTACAACGATCGAGGGTTATCTTGAAAAACTTGAGGCAAACAACTCCGACGTTATCGCGATATCGTCTCAGACCAATCTGCTCGCACTGAATGCAAGCATTGAGGCGGCACGTGCAGGCGAAGCCGGAAGAGGATTTGCGGTTGTTGCCGAGCAGATCAAGAATCTGGCCGAGGATTCCAAGACTACGGCTGATGACAGTAACAAGAACAACCATGATATAAAAGAAACGATAGAGAAGCTCGTCGTTGAAGCCGAGAAACTGTCCGAGATCGTAGACAGCGTAAACAGCCGCGCCGAGAACCTCGTTGCTTCTGCGGAGGAGACAACCGCGTCGATCAGCACGATGAGATCGATCTCCGAAAACGTGGAAAGATCGCTGTCACAGATACTCGAAAGCGATTGATTAAATGTATTGACAGGATGGAGTTAACATGGACACAAGCGGATTAGATGCGGAACAGCAGGCATTGCTTGCAAGTATTATGGGTAAATCCCCCCAGGCGGGAGGCGGCGCAGCATTTTCTGCCGCCAAGGTTTCTCCGGCCCCGGCGGCGCCTGCAGCATCTGCAGCACCTGCAGCGGCTCCGCAGCCGGACAATTCGGGAAGGATGCTTTCACAGGATGAGATAGACGCACTTATCGCATCCATGGTTGGCTGATAAGAAACAGAAGGAAAGGCAGGTATAGACTGATATGTTCAAGAGGATTTTTGAGATCACGGGAAATGTTGCACTGGTAACGGGGTGTTCTTCGGGACTTGGTGTACAGATGGCGCATGCACTTGCAAACCAGGGCTGTAAGATAGTTGCGATCGCAAGAAGACAGGAACTGCTGGAGCAGGTGTGCAAGGAAATATCCGAAGAGCATGGAGTAGAGACAATGCCCATACGCTGCGACATAACCAATACCGAAGAGATCGAAGAAACGGTTAAGAAGGTAATGGATAGGTTCGGACGTATAGATATCCTTGTCAACAATGCCGGAACGGGTGCCGTTGATCATGCGGAGAATATAACCGATGAGCAGTTCCAAAAGGAATTCGATGTAGACCTGTTCGGTACGTTTAAGTTCGCACGCGCGGTCGCAAATCAGGCTATGATACCGGCCAAGTACGGGCGTATCATAAACATCGCGTCAATGTACGGACTCGTGGGAAACAAGATAGCCGGGTCGGCACCGTATCATGCAGCAAAAGGCGGCGTAGTTAACCTTACAAGAGCACTTGCTGCAGAGTGGGGCAAATACGGGATCACGGTTAATTCGATCTGTCCGGGTTATTTCTACACTCCGCTTACCACGGATACGCTCAACAGTGATTTCTTCCAGCAGAACGCCAAAACGATGATCCCGCTTGAACGCTACGGAAATGAAGGGGAACTCGATACCGCGGTAGTATTTCTTGCTTCTCCCAATTCCTCATATGTTACGGGTATAGCACTTCCGGTAGACGGCGGTTATACGTGCATGTGATATGGAATGTTCAAAAGAATTTGACAGAAATGATCTTCGGATATAAACTGACAGATGAAAAGCAATGGCGCTTCGAGGTATCCTCGGAGCGCCTGTTTATTTTTGAAGAGGTGGATCGTGGAAAACGACAGGATACATGAAGAGTGTGGTGTGTTCGGAGTATACAGCCGCGAGAATATAAAGGCGGCGCAGTATATATACTACGGACTTACGGCGCTTCAGCACAGAGGTCAGGAGAGCGCGGGTATGGCTGTCTGCGATACATGCGGCCCGATAGGGAATATTTGCGCGTACAAGGACATGGGACTTGTGAATGAAGTCTTTCATCGCGAAAAACTCGCAACGCTCGTGGGCAACATCGGGATCGGGCATGTGCGGTATTCGACAGCAGGCGGGAGCACAAAAGAAAATGCTCAGCCGGTCTTTATCAATTATGCAAAGGGAACGATAGCGCTCGCTCATAACGGAAACATAATCAACATCGACAGTATAAGGGAAGAACTGATAAGAGAGGGCGCGGTATTTACCGGAAATGCCGATTCGGAGGTCATCGCATACAAGATAGCCGAGGAACGCATGCACACGTCCTCTATCGAGGAAGCGTCCGAAAATGTTGTCAAGCTTCTTAAAGGCGGATTTGCTCTTTTGATATTAAGTCCTCAGAAACTCATATGCATAAGGGATCCGTGGGGACTTAAGCCGCTGTGTCTCGGAAAGGTGGACGATGTCTATGTATGTGCATCCGAAAGCAGTGCTCTTCGTGCGATCGGTGCGGATTACGTAAGGGATGTCGAGCCCGGAGAGATGGTCATGATAACGCCGGAAGGCGTCAGATCGAAACAGATACTCGTATCCGAAAGGCAGGCACACTGCATTTTCGAATACATTTATTTTGCCAGACTTGATTCCAGAATGGACGGAGTGAGTGTGTACGGCGCGCGTATAGAAGGCGGAAGATCGCTTGCGAAAAGATTCCCGGTTGAGGCCGATGTTGTGACCGGAGTACCCGATTCGGGACTGACTGCGGCTGCCGGCTATGCGCAGTATTCGGGGATCCCGTTCGCTCTTGCTTTTGCCAAGAACAGTTATGTC
>CADCPL010000064.1 GCA_902803305.1 uncultured Lachnospiraceae bacterium | reverse complement strand
GGAGATATATTATGATCAGTGCAAACAATGTTACATACCGCGTCGGTAAGAAGGCGCTTTTCGAGGACGTGAACATCAAGTTCACTGAGGGCAACTGTTACGGCCTCATAGGAGCGAACGGTGCCGGCAAATCGACTTTTCTCAAGATACTGTCGGGTGAGCTTGATACCACGAACGGTGATATAGCCATTACTCCCGGACAGAGACTGTCGGTGCTCGAACAGGATCATTTCAAATACGATCAGTATACGGTAATGGATACCGTTATCATGGGTAATCAGCATCTCTATGACGTTATGAAGGAAAAAGATGCCATATACGCCAAGGAGGATTTTTCCGACGAGGACGGTATAAGGGCCAGCGAACTTGAGGCGGAGTTTGCCGAGATGAACGGATGGGAAGCCGAGGCTGATGCCGCAACACTCCTCAACGGACTCGGCATTGAAACCGATCTTCATTACAGTCTTGTGGGCGATCTTGCGGGCCCGCTCAAGGTCAAGGTACTGTTGGCGCGCGCACTTTTCGGCTCGCCCGATATCCTTCTTCTCGACGAGCCTACGAACCATCTCGATCTTGATGCGATAGAGTGGCTGGAGGAATTTCTGATCGGATTTGAGAACACGGTCATAGTGGTCAGCCATGACAGATACTTCCTTAACAAGGTCTGCACGCATACGGCTGATATAGACTACGGCAAGATACAGCTCTATGCCGGCAACTACGATTTCTGGTATGAGTCGAGTCAGCTCCTCATTCAGCAGATGAAGGAAGCGAATAAGAAGAAGGAAGAGAAGATCAAAGAACTCCAGGAGTTCATCTCAAGATTCTCAGCGAACGCATCGAAGTCCAAGCAGGCTACGAGCCGTAAGCGTGCTCTTGAAAAGATCGAGCTTGATACGATCAAGCCTTCGAGCCGTAAATATCCTTATATTGATTTTCGCCCTGACAGGGAGATAGGAAACGAAGTGCTGACGGTCGAAAACCTCAGCAAGACGATAGACGGAGTAAAAGTGATCGATAACCTGTCATTCATACTCGGACATGATGACAAGGTTGCGTTCGTCGGGACCAACGAACTTGCAAAGACAACACTTTTTAGGATCCTTATGGGCGAGCTTGAGCCCGATGAGGGAACATACAAATGGGGCGTAACAACATCTCAGGCATATTTTCCGAGGGACTATACCGAGGAATTTTCGCATGACTATACGATAACGGAGTGGCTGACGGGTTACTCTCCCGTGAAGGATGTCACTTATGTCAGAGGCTTTCTCGGCAGGATGCTCTTCCCGGGAGAAGACGGTGTCAAGAAGATAAACATTCTTTCGGGAGGAGAAAAAGTAAGATGTCTGCTCTCCAAGATGATGATAAGCGGCGCCAATATCCTGATACTTGATGAGCCTACGAACCATCTGGATATGGAAAGCATAACGGCTCTCAATAACGGACTGATCAAATTCCCGGGCGTGATACTGTTTGCATCCCATGATCATCAGTTTGTGGAGACGACCGCAAACAGGATCATGGAATTCCTTCCTGACGGAACGATGATCGATAAAGTCACCACATACGATGAATACCTTGCCAGCGATGAGATGGCAAGAAAGAGATTTGTATATACGGCCAACAAGGAAGACGATGAAAACTAAGATCCTGTTTTCCGATCTGGACGGAACTCTTCTTGATGATAAGAAAAATGTGAGCCGCGAAGATCTTGCATCTATAAATGAAATGATCGAAAAAGGCCACAGATTTGTGGTGGCAACGGGACGTCCGATATACAGTGCGAAGGTTGTTGCAAAAAATCTAGGCCTGTATCGCGACGGTATCTTCCTGATCGCTTCCAACGGCGGAGTGGTGTATGACTGCGGCAGCGAAAAGATCCTAAGCGCCGACACTCTTGACATGGAAACGGTGGATATACTATTTAAAGCAGCTTGGGAAGACGGGTTGTCCGTACACACATACACCGACGACTATGTCGTGTCCGTCCGCCCTACAAAAGAGATCGAATTTTACTGTTCCAACATTCTGATGCCGCACAAGCTTCTAAAGCGTATACCCGAGGATCTTCCCAAACGTCCCCCGAAACTGATCGTGATGTCCCTTAAGGAGGGCAGCCGCGGCATTCTCGAAGACTTTGAAAGACGTCACGCGCAGCTGATCGAAGGTAAGGCAGAGAGCGTTTTTTCAAATGATCATCTGCTTGAATACCTTCCGGTGGGGGTAACGAAAGGAAAAGCAGTAAAAAAACTGTGCGATCTTCTTGATATACCTCTTGAAGATTCAGTTGCAGCGGGCGATGAGGCAAACGATATACCGATGCTTCAGGCCGCGGGATGCGCTGTTGTAATGAAGAACGGCACAGACCAGGCAAAAGCCTTTGCCGATCATGTAAGCACTCGCACCAATAACGAGAGCGCAATTTCCGAAGTGATCCGAAGATTCATATTATGTTGTCTGATCTTTCCGATACTTGCCGTATCAAGTCTGACTGCCTGCGGAAAAAAAGATCAGATGACGGTATCAAACGGATATATCGCGGTTGATACAAAAGCACTTGCCGAGGCAAAAACTGCCGACCGGGAAGATCAGACACACGAGATCGTCGTAGAAGTGAGCAAGGACAGCGAT
The DNA here is from genome assembly GCA_902803305.1 of uncultured Lachnospiraceae bacterium. Lineage (GTDB taxonomy): Bacteria > Bacillota > Clostridia > Lachnospirales > Lachnospiraceae > UBA2868. Next base: position 16,577 of record CADCPL010000064.1, on the reverse strand, counting down.
GATACGCAGGTGTCCGAGACAGAAGTGCCCGGGACGGATGAAGAAAAACCGCAGGAGGATAAAGAGGATCCCCGGGCTGACGAGAACGATACGCAGGCGGATGCCGGGGAGGTTCAAACAGACGAAACAGACAACGCCCCGGTAGTGCCGGGAGCAGTTGAGACCATAACGCTTAGTCCCTCATGGAAATATGCCGACTATTCCAAGATAACCGGCGGAGCAGCGCAGCTTTACCGTGCGGCGGATGCCAGAAAGAATGTTACGATAGGTGTGAACGCGGGACACGGGACAAAAGGAGGACAGAGCGTAAAGACATATTGTCATCCGGACATGACGCCGAAGGTTACGGGAGGCACTACGGGAGCAGGATCGGTCACGGCGGTTGCTGTCTCGGGAGGCATGTCTTTTAGTGACGGAGCACGTGAGGCGGATGTGACTCTTCGGGAGGCGCAGATACTCCGGGATAAACTTCTGGCAAAAGGATATGACGTTCTGATGCTAAGAGACGGTGCGGATGTACAGCTTGATAATGTGGCTCGTACGGTCATAGCAAACAACACGGCCAATTGTCTCATATCGATCCATTGGGACGGAGACGGACTCGGTTATGATAAAGGTTGTTTTTACATTTCCACTCCCGACGGTATCAAGCAGATGGAACCTGTCGCATCCAACTGGCAGTCCCACGAACAGCTGGGACAGGCCCTTATAGAAGGCCTTCGTGCCGGCGGATGCAAGATAAACGGAGGAGGGAAAATGGCGATAGATCTGACGCAGACATGCTACAGTACGATCCCTTCCGTTGACATCGAACTCGGCAATCAGGCATCGGCACATGACGATCGGACTCTGCAGGTACTTGCCGATGGGCTTGTCTTGGGGATAGAAAGGTTGTATAATAACTAGTCGGGTAAGCAAAGATTCACTGATCAGTTTATAATATAAGGAGAATTATCGTGAGAAAGCAAAACAGCATCATCAGAATCCTGATCATTGTGTTCGCGGCACTTATAGCGATCCTCGTAATCGGAGGAGGCATCTATCTGTTCTCCGCATCCAAGAAGCTGAAGAATATTTCGCTCCAGCCGGATTTTTCGGAGACATCTCTTGAAGTCGGAACGCAGTACACGTTCACGATCGTGACAACACCTTCCAAGGCGAGCATCAAGAAAGCAACATGTACCGTTGATGATCCGACAAGTTCATTTGAGATAAGCGATAACGGTAAGGCCGTTCTTACAACCGGAATGAATGAAGGAAACGTTACCGTATACATTGAATGCAAGGGCATCAAGAGCCAGATACTGACATACAGCATCGTGGATTCCGTTGCAAGAGCGCAGGCTGAGGCAGCTGCTCAGGCGGAGGCACAGCAGAAGGCGGAAGAGGAAGCTGCAGCGGCGGCAGAGGCAGAAGCAGCTGCTACATTGAAGAAATATGTCAAGTCGACAGGCGATGATGTTAATATCAGATCAACGAACAGCACGGACGGTGATGTTCTCGGCAAAGCCAAGAAGGGTGATATGTTCGAGAAGGTTGAGGATGTTGATGACTGGACACACATCATGTATAAAGGTCAGGACGGATACATGAAGACCGAATTCCTTACCGAGATATCCGAGGAGGAATATAACGAAGGTCCTACCGAAGAGCCTGCCGAGGAAAAGAAGGACGAAAAGAAAGACGAGAAGAAGGAAGAGAAGAAGACAGAGAATAACGACAACAACGATAATAACAATAATGACAATTCCCAGGCTACGCAGACCAAGGAAGAAGCCGAAGCCAAGGCTGCAGCGGATGCTGCAAAGGCTGCCGAAGAGGCTGCAAAGGCCGCTGAGGAAGCTGCCAAGGCTGCAGCAGCACAGCAGTCACTTACTCTCAGCGGAGTAGCGGTAACACCTGCGGAATACAAACATCTTCTTGATAAGTTCCGTTTTGCAACACCCAACGGAACAGACGAAGAAGCCAAGGCTGAAGTCGAGATCCATTCCGGCTCCGAGCTTATCACGATCCTTCAATATGACGGATACAGATAATAAAGTACTTGCCAAACGGCAGGTAAGGTGTTAGTATTACAATTGTTCTATGGTTAAGTATGAAGTGAGCTGGTCGCAGCTCACTTCATTTCATGTAGGAGGTATCATGCCGAAGAAGGAAGTTATAGAACAGCGGACCGAGGCATTGCTTGTGCCGATCCTTGAAGAGACGGGCTTCGACCTGTGGGACATACAGTATGTATCCGAAAATAAAGAGTATTATCTTCGGGTATACATAGATAAAGAGGGAGGCATCACGATCGATGACTGCGTGGATGTATCAAGAAAGCTCTCGGATGCGCTTGATGCGGATGAATTCATTGATGATGCGTACACTCTTGAAGTAAGTTCACCGGGTCTCGGACGAAAGCTTGTAAGAGACAGGGAATACGACAGGAGTATCGGACGCGATGTGGATGTCAGGTTTTATAAGAGTATTGACGGGACAAAAGAACTGACGGGGAAGCTTATCTCATATGATAAGGAAACCGTCACGATAGAAACGACAGGCAAGGAAGCGCGTACTTTAAACAGGAGCGAAATAGCAACCGTCAGGTTATCGGTTGATTTCTGATAAAGGATACCATTGAAAGGAGAATAAAAATGGCAAAGAAAGAGGTTCAGAAGGAAGACAGCGGAAAAGAGCTTTTGATGGCTCTCGACATATTGGAGAAGGAGAAGGACATAAGTAAGGAAACGATGTTCGAGGCGATCGAAACATCACTTCTTACCGCATGCAAACAGCATTTCGGACGTTCCGACAACATGCATGTCGTGATCGATCGCGAGACGGGAAAGTTCAAGGTGTTTGCGACCAAGACGGTAGTTATGAAGCCCGAGGATAATGTAGCTCAGATAGCCAAGGAAGAGGCAAAGAAGATCGTGCCCGGCGTCAAGGTCGGCGATGAGATCGACGTTGAGATCGAAAGCAAGGACTTCGGACGTATCGCAACAACGAATGCCAAGAACGTTATCCTTCAGAAGATCCGCGAAGAGGAACGCTCGGTCGTTGTCAAGACATTCAAGGATAAGGAAAGAAGCGTTGTGACCGGCGTGGTTCAGAGATATGTCGGTAAGAACGTATGCATAGATCTCGGAAAAGCGGATGCATTTCTTCCCGAATCCGAGCAGATACCGAGAGAGAACCTCCGCGTCAACGACCGCGTGAAGGTATATGTCGTTGAAGTAAAGGACAATAACAGAGGTCCGAGGATCTCTGTTTCACGTACGCATCCGTATCTTGTTAAATGCCTGTTTGAGGCAGAGGTTGCCGAGATACGGGACGGAAGTGTCGAGATCAAGTCGATTGCCAGAGAGGCAGGCAGCCGTACCAAGATGGCTGTATGGTCAAACAATCCGGACGTTGATCCCGTCGGTGCATGCGTAGGTATGAACGGAACAAGAGTTAACGCTGTTGTTGATGAGCTTCGCGGTGAGAAGATCGATATAATCAGCTGGGATGATAACCCGGGTATCCTTATAGAGAATGCTCTGTCTCCCGCTAAGGTAGTATTCGTCATCGCCGACAGCGATGAAAAATCAGCAAAGGTAGTCGTTCCCGATGATCAGCTGTCACTCGCCATCGGTAAGGAAGGACAGAATGCAAGACTTGCTGCCAAGCTTACGGGCTTTAAGATCGATATCAAGTCCGAGACGCAGGCACAGGATACTCCCGGATTCCGTCTTGAAGATTACTATGATGAAGACGAAGAATACGATGAATATGAAGACGGCGAGTATTATGAAGAAGGGGAGTACGCAGAGGGCGAATACTCCGAGGAAGAATACGCCGACGATGCCGTAGATGAGGAAAGCGCAGAGCCGGACAAGGAAGAAGAATAGACCGTATGAAAAGAGATCCTGTATTGCAGCTGCTGGGCCTTGCTCAAAGAGCCGGATTTGTAAAGAGCGGTGAGTTCATGACCGAAAGCTCGATCAAAGAAGGAAGATCGTTTCTGTGCATAGTGGCAGCAGATGCTTCGGATAATACAAGGAAAAGATTCAGGGATATGTGCAGCTATCATAAAGTCCCTTACGCGGAATACACGGACAAGGAAAGTCTGGGACATGCGATAGGAAAGGAATTTCGCGCATCATTGTGTGTCGTTGATGCAAACCTTGCACAGCAGATCCGGTCAAAGATAGATGAGTGCGAGCTTGCGCAAAACGGAGGTAGTGATAAATGGCAAAAGTAAAAGTTCATGAGATAGCAAAAGAATTTGATATAAAAAGCAGCGAGGTCGTTGCTATACTTGCAAAGATGGGAATAGAGGGAAAAGCACCCGCATCCGGCCTTGAGGACGATCAGGTGGAAGCTCTCCGAAAGAAACTGTCCGGTAAGGACAACGCAGCTGCTGCACCTGAGGAGAAAAAAGCACCCGCAAAGAGCGCGGAGAAGAAGCCTGAAGCAAAGCCCGAGGTAAAAGGCGAAAAGAGACCCGCAGGAGCGGTGCCCGTCAAGAAGAAGAAACCGATAATCGTGGTTTCGTCGGCAAGAAATTCCCAGATGGGTAACCGGGGAATGTCTCAGGGTCCCGGAAGAGGAACATCCTCCGGACCGATGCGTCAGGGAGGTATAATACGTCCCACGGTTCCGACAACAGCGGAAAGAGCAGCCAGAAGTGCAGAAACAGTTCAGGGAGGCGATAGAGATAGGTTACGTAGAGCGGGCGTTACGCCTAAGAAAGAAAATCCGGAGGTTAATAAACCTGACGTCAATACTGCTGGGAGCAGTAGCGATAGCAATGGCAGTGCTGCTGGAGCTGCTGGATCGAAGGAATCAAAGCCTGCAGAGCAGACAAAAGGATCAAGACCTGTAAGACCTGCAAGGCCTGCAGGAACTGCGCCGGCTGCAGGAGAGCGTCCGGCAAAGCCCGACCGTCAGAGAGGCGGGATAGTCATCAACCAGGGAAGGGGATTCGGAGCTTCATCGGAACCTTCCAAGGATGCTCGCAGGGGCGGCAGTGAAAGAAAAGGAAACGTATCAAAAGACAAGAGCAAAAAAGACCGTATCTATGAAAATGAGGACGGTTTCAAAGGCGGTAAGCAGGTAAAGGGCAAAGGCACCAAGATGCCTATACGCCCTGTCGAAAAGAAGGAAGAGCCCGAAGAGGAGAAGATCAAAGTCATCACTCTTCCGGAGACGATCACTATCAAAGAACTTGCCGACAAGATGAAGATACAGTCGTCTCAGATCATCAAGAAACTGTTCCTGCAGGGTAAGGTAGTTACCGTTAATGAAGAGATATCGTATGAGGAAGCGGAAGAGATCGCTGTTGAGTACGAGATACTGTGTGAGAAGGAAGTTGTTGTTGATGTTATAGAGGAGCTTCTTAAGGAAGAAGAGGAAGATCCCGCAACAATGACAAGCCGTCCGCCCGTTATCTGTGTCATGGGTCACGTTGATCACGGTAAGACATCGCTTCTTGATGCTATCAGAAATACAAAGGTCATCGAAGGTGAGGCAGGCGGTATCACGCAGGCCATCGGTGCGTATGTTGTCAATGTCAACGGCAGGAACATCACATTCCTTGATACGCCCGGTCACGAGGCGTTTACGGCAATGCGTATGCGCGGTGCCAATGCTACGGATATAGCGATCCTTGTTGTTGCGGCAGACGACGGTGTCATGCCTCAGACGGTTGAGGCGATCAACCATGCCAAGGCAGCAGGCATCGAGATCATAGTTGCCGTAAACAAGATAGATAAACCGTCCGCAAATATAGACAGGGTAAAGCAGGAACTGTCGGAATACGAACTCGTTCCCGAGGATTGGGGCGGCAGCACGGTATTTGCACCCGTATCTGCAAAAACAGGTGAAGGTATCAAGGAACTTCTCGAGATGATCCTTCTTACGAGTGATATTCTGGAGCTCAAGGCCAATGCCAACAGAAGAGCAAGAGGTATGGTCATCGAAGCACAGCTTGATAAGGGAAGAGGTCCCGTTGCCACCGTTCTCGTTCAGAAAGGTACCCTCAAGGTGGGTGATTTTATCGCCGCAGGCGCATCCCACGGTAAGGTAAGGGCGATGATAGACGACAGCGGACGCAGAGTCAAGGAGGCAGGACCTTCAACACCCGTTGAGATACTCGGCCTTAATGACGTTCCCGGAGCCGGTGAAGTGTTCGTTTCACTTGATTCGGACAAAGAAGCCAAGAACTTTGCCGAGACCTTCATTGCTCAGAACAAGGTTAAGCTCCTTGACGATACAAAGATGAAGTCCAAGATGTCCCTTGAAGGACTGTTCTCCAAGATTCAGGAAGGTAACCTCAAGGAACTCAATCTTATACTTAAAGCCGACGTTCAGGGTTCGGTCGAGGCGGTCAAGGAATCGCTGCTCAAGCTTTCCAATGACGAAGTCATCGTAAAAGTCATCCACAGCGGCGTTGGTGCCATCAACGAGTCGGATGTCATACTTGCGAGCGCGAGTGATGCTATAATAATCGGATTCAACGTACGTCCCGATGCTACCGCCAAGGCGACGGCCGAGACGGAAGGAGTGGACGTAAGGCTGTATGACGTTATCTACAAGGCCATCGAAGACGTTGAAGATGCGATGAAGGGAATGCTCGATCCCGTATTTGAGGAGAAGGTGATCGGACATGCCGAGATCCGTCAGATCTTCAAGGCCAGCGGTATAGGTAACATTGCCGGTGCATATATGCTTGACGGCGTAATGCAGAGGGGATGTCTTGTCAGGATCACAAGACAGGGCGAGCAGATCTACGAGGGTAAGCTTGCTTCACTTAAGAGGTTCAAAGATGATGTTAAGGAAGTCAAGGCAGGCTTTGAGTGCGGCCTTGTCTTCGAGGAATTCGGTGACTTTGCTGAACTTGATATCGTAGAAGGCTATATCATGGAAGAGGTACCGAGAAAATGAGAAAAAACAGTATCAAAAACACAAGGATAAATGCGGAGGTCATGAAAGTACTGGCCAACCTTATCCGCGGTGAGATCAAGGATCCGCGGATCGCTCCGATGACGTGTGTCACGGATGTGGAGGTTGCACCGGATCTTAAGACCTGCAAGGTTTACATAAGTGTACTCGGCGATGAGACAAAGCGCGAGGAAACGATGGAAGGACTCAGGAATGCGGAAGGATTTATGAGACGTCAGCTTGCATCGACACTCAATCTTCGTAATACCCCCGAGCTTAAGTTCATCTCCGATACATCGACGGAGTACGGTATGGCCATGTCAGCCAAGATAGATGAAGTAATGGCTCCTATCCACGAAAGGGACGGCGAATGAATCTTCTGTGTGAAATAGGCGAGGCAAAGTCCGTAGCGATAGCCGGACATATAAGGCCTGACGGTGACTGCATCAGCTCCACGCTTGCGGTATATGCATATCTTAAATGTGCCAGGCCGGATATAAGATGCGTGGTCTTCACGCAGGATAATCCGCCTACGATCTTTTCATATCTTGAGGGATATGATGAGATGAACCTGACGTATTCCCCAAAGGAAAAGTTCGATGTTTTCATCGCACTTGATGTGAGCTCATATGACAGGCTCGGAGATGCTCTCTGGTTCTTTGAGGAGGCAGATAAGACGATATGCGTAGATCATCACGAGACCAATCCCGGGCTTGCCGACGTAAATGAGATAAGGCCATACGCTTCAAGTACATGCGAAGTCCTCTATGAACTGTTTGAAAAGCAGTTCATAGATAAAACGGTCGCTGAGTGCCTGTTCACCGGGATCGTACATGATTCGGGAGTATTCCAGTACTCAAACATGAGCAGGAGAAGCTTTGAGATCGTCGGACAGCTTGTTGAATACGGCTTTGACGGTCCGAAGATCATACAGGACACGTTTTACGTAAAATCATACGTTCAGAATCAGATACTCGGACGAGCACTTCTTGAGAGCATACTGTTCATGGACGGAAAGTGCATCGTCAGTATGATCGACAGGAAGATGATGGAGTTCTACAATGTTCTGCCCAAGCACCTTGAGGGGATAGTAAACCATCTCAAGAACACGAGAGGCGTAGAAGTCGCTATTTTCATGTATGAGATGGGAACGCAACGCTACAAGGTCAGTATGAGGTCAAACGGCGGCGTGAACGTTGCAACGGTCGCAACGGTATTCGGAGGCGGCGGTCACGCACGTGCGGCGGGCGTTGAGATGAACGGAACATATTATGATGTTATAAATGCATTATCCCGCGAGATCCAGAAGCAGATGTGACAATGGACGGAATGATCAATATATACAAAGAGAGCGGTTATACAAGCCATGATGTGGTGGCCAGACTCCGGGGGATACTTCATACGAGAAAGATCGGTCACACGGGAACGCTCGATCCGATGGCCGAGGGAGTCCTTCCGGTATGTGTCGGGAATGCAACGAAGCTCTGTGAGACTTTTACGGATCACGATAAAGAGTATGAAGCCGTGATGCTCCTTGGAAAAAGATATGATACACTTGACGTAACGGGTGTTATGACAGAGTCGCATGAAGTTATGTCAACCGAAGAGGAGATAGTTTCTGCGGTAAAAAGCTTTGTGGGAGGCTATGATCAGGTTCCTCCGATGTATTCCGCCAAGAAGATCGACGGACAGAAACTGTATGATCTTGCAAGGAGCGGAAAGACCGTTGAGAGAAAACCCGTATTCATTAACATATATGATATCGGGATCTTGTCTGTAGATCTGCCGCGGGTCCGGATGCGTGTAAAGTGCGGAAAAGGCACATACATCAGGTCGCTGATCGATGATATAGGAAGCAGACTCGGGTGCGGCGCGGCTATGGAAGAACTGACAAGAACGAAGGTCGGAAACTTCGACATCAGCGATGCGATCAGACTTTCGGAACTGGAAAGATTATCAGCCGAAGATAGGATATCGGATGTTATTATAACGCTTACCGACATCTTTTCGGATCTGGAGGGCTTTATTGCAACACCGGTTATTTCAAAACTTTTGCGCAACGGTAATGTCATTGATGCAAAAAGCATAAGACAGGTATCACCCCACCTCTCAGACGCACATGACGGGCAGAGGGTAAGGATGTACGACAGCGAACATAACTTTCTCGGAGTGTACGAATATAAAAGATCACGCGATATCTATAAACCATACAAGATGTTTTTAAACTGATGTTACAGGGAAATCTTACGGATGAATATAATAACAGGCACAACTGAATTTTCGATCCCCGAAAAGACCGTCGTTTCCATCGGAAAGTTTGACGGAGTCCATAAGGGTCATCTATACATAGTAAAACGGATGAAGGAATATATCAGACGCGGGTATAAGACATGCATCCTTACATTTGACATACCGCCTTCAAATCTCGGATTCGGTGACGATAGAGGCGTACTCCTGACCAATGAAGAGAAAAGAAATATCTTTTCCGAACTCGGGATCGATTATTATGTTGAGTTTCCTTTCTATGAAAAGACCGCATCAATATCGGCGCAACAGTTTATAGAAGAGTTCATAACGGACAGGCTGAATGCAAAGGCTGTTGTTGTAGGTGAGGATTGTACATTCGGACAGGGAGCTGCGGGAAACGCGCAGATGCTCCGGGACTATGGCCCGCTCTACGATTATGAAGTTGAGATAATCGGCAAGATCAAAGACGGAAAAAAAGAGATAAGTTCAACATATCTTAAGGAACTGCTCGCGGCAGGAAAGATGAATAAAGTCATAAACCTGTCGTATCGTCCGTATCATGTGAGCGGAAGGTTCAGACGGGACCCCGTCGGTGCCGGGATAAACACCTGGTACTATATCCTCGATATACCCGAAGGAAAATCACTTCCCATGGGAGGCGTTTACTATTCCATAGCGGTCTATGAAGATGAACATTATGATGCGATAACAAATGTCAGGACCGATCTGCGTATCCTTGAAACATATATATACGGCGGAGTAAGGGGTATACAAAGAGGAGAAGTATCCATAGCTCTTCTTGATTGGAAACGCGAAGAGGTAAAGTACTACAAAATATCCGATCTGAACAAACAGATCAAGCAGGATATCTTCGACGGACAGAAATGGCATAAGGAACATGCGGTGAAACGATAACGGCTGGAGCAAACGATGTCTGTACTAACACTGATCATATTACCGCTTGTCGGCGGTTTGGGACTGTTCCTATACGGAATGCATATGATGGGCGAAGGTATCGAAAAGGCTGCGGGAGCAAAGCTTCGTTCGATACTTGAGTTCTTTACCAGAAATACTCTTTCAGGACTGGCCGTGGGCTTTCTGTTCACTGCGATAATCCAGTCTTCATCGGCCTGTACTTCAATGGTCGTCAGTTTTGTCAATTCCGGTATAATGGATCTGTATCAGGCGGTAGGAGTTATATTCGGTGCCAATATCGGTACGACCGTTACATCACAGCTTGTTTCATTCGACCTTGCGGATTATGCCCCCGTACTTGTTTTGGCGGGCGTTGTCATGCTTTTGTTCTTCAAGAAGATATTCGTCCAAAAGATCGGAGAGATCCTTGCCGGTTTCGGTATATTATTCCTTGGACTTAACAACATGTCATCTGCCATGGGAACTCTTCATGAGATCCCCGGGGCTCTCGAACTGTTTTCAACCGTTTCAAATCCGATACTTGCGATACTGGTCGGAACCGTGGTCACTGCCGTGGTCCAGAGCTCATCCGTTACCGTCAGTATCATACTTCTTATGGCAACACAGGATCTTTTGGATCTTCCCACATGCCTGTTCATGATACAGGGGTGTAACATCGGAGCATGTGCCACGGCGCTGCTTTCATCGGTGGGAGGAAAGAAGGACGCTAAAAGGGCTGCCATGATCCATCTTCTGTTCAACGGTATAGGCACGATTATCTTTGTTATCTTCCTTTCCTTCGGAATGGACTGGTTCATAGATACAGTCCTTGCACTGTCAAACGGGAACAAAGGCAGATTCGTCGCAAACGCACATACGATCGTTAAGATCACACAGGTTATCGTGCTTCTTCCGTTCACGAAAATCATTGTAAAGCTCACGCATCTGTTCGTAAGAGGTGAGGATGAGAAGATCGGATACAGACAGCAGCTACAGCTTAAGTATATCGGGGGAAGCAATGTCTTTTCACCTGCCACGGCTGTTGTTGATGTATCAAAGGAACTTGAGCGTATGGCATATCTTGCGAGCGAGAACCTGAACCGTGCGATGAACGCCCTGATCACTCTTGATGAGGAAGATATTGAGGAAGTGTATCATGTTGAGGAGAATATCAATTTCCTGAATCATGAGATCACGAACTATCTCGTCAAGATCAGCCAGACAAACCTTCCCGTGGAAGATGCAAAGTCTATCGGCGGACTGTTCCACGTTGTGAACGACATCGAAAGGATCGGAGACCATGCGGAGAACGTGGCGGATTCCGCGAAGATGAGGATAAAGACCGGATGCGGTTTTTCGCCGGAGGCGATAAAAGAGATGACCGTTATGCTCGAAATGGTAAATACTCTCGTGCAATATGCGGTTGAGATGTTCAGGAACGATTCCAGCGAGCATCTTGAAGACATCAAACGCCTTGAGGATGAGGTCGACATGAAGGAAAGAGAGTATCAGCAAAATCATGTGGACCGTATGACAAGGGGAGAGTGCAAGCCCGAGGGAGGAATGATCTTCTCGGATGTCATATCCGGTCTTGAAAGGGTTGCGGATCACGCAACGAACATTGCTTTTGCCATTTACGATAACGACTCGGACAAGTGATCCGAAAGGGGCCGAAAAGTCCGAAATAACGGTTTACAAGCGGTATTTGCTGTGGTAGAATAGCAAATGTTGCATAAACCTGTGCTTCGACACCGGCAAGCCGTGCCGCAGTACATGGGGATAATCTAATGATTTAGGCGAAAGCCGAGGAGGATTTTATGATCACTAAAGAAAAGAAAGCTGCAATCATGAAGGAGTACGCTACGGTTCCCAATGATACGGGATCACCGGAGGTTCAGATCGCTGTTCTTACAGCCAGGATCGCTGAACTTACAGAGCATCTGAAGGCTAATCCGAAGGACCATCATTCTGCAAGAGGTATGTACAAGATGATCGGTCAGAGAAGAGGTCTTCTTGACTATCTTAAGAAGAAGGACATCAACAGGTATCGTACCCTTATAGAGAAGCTTGGAATCAGGAGATAAAAATGTACAAGAGTTATTCAATGGAACTTGGTGGGCGTACGCTCACCGTTGATGTAGGCAGAGTTGCAAAGCAGGCTAACGGAGCCGCGCTTATGCATTATGGTGATACGACGGTACTTTCCACAGCTACAGCTTCGGAAAAACCCAGGGAGGGTATTGATTTCTTCCCGCTCAGCGTTGAATTCGAAGAAAAGATGTATGCGGTGGGAAAGATCCCGGGTGGTTTTAACAAGCGTGAAGGAAAGGCAAGCGAAAATGCAGTCCTCACAGCACGTGTTATCGATCGTCCGATGAGACCGCTTTTCCCGAAGGACTACAGAAATGACTGCACCCTTAACAATCTGGTGCTCTCGGTTGACCCCGAGTGCCGCCCCGAACTTGTGGCAATGCTCGGATCAGCCATCGCAACAAGCATCTCGGATATTCCGTTTGACGGACCGTGTGCTACGACCCAGATCGGTATGATCGACGGTCAGTTTATCGTAAATCCCAATCAGGAGCAGTGGAAGACAGGTGATCTTAACCTTACCGTTGCTTCTACAAAGGAAAAGGTTATCATGATCGAAGCGGGAGCCAACGAGATTCCCGAGGCAAAGATGATCGAAGCCATCTACATGGCACATGGTATCAACCAGGAGATCATCGCTTTCATAGACAAGATCGTTGCAGAGGTAGGCAAGCCCAAGCATGAGTATACAAGCTGTGCCATACCTGAGGAACTGTTCGCTGCGATCAGGGAGGTATGTCCTCCGGATGAGATGGAGACAGCCGTATTTACGGATGATAAGCAGACACGTGAAGGTAATATAAGAGACATTACGGAGAAGTGTGAAGAGAAGTTCGCTGATAACGAAGAGTGGCTCGCTATTCTCGGTGAAGCGATCTATCAGTATGAGAAGAAGACCATACGTAAGATGATCCTTAAGGATCACAAGCGTCCTGACGGAAGAGAGATCACTCAGATCCGTCCGCTTGCCGCAGAAGTCGATCTCATACCGAGAGTACACGGAAGCGCGATGTTCACAAGAGGACAGACTCAGATCTGCGATATCACAACACTTGCACCGCTTTCGGATATGCAGAAGGTTGACGGACTTGATTCTTTTGAGACGTCAAAGAGATACATACATCACTACAACTTCCCTTCATACTCGGTAGGAGAGACGAAGCCTTCAAGAGGACCGGGAAGAAGAGAGATCGGTCACGGCGCACTTGCCGAGAGAGCTCTTATCCCCGTGCTTCCTTCTGAGGAAGAGTTCCCTTATGCGATCAGATGCGTATCCGAGACGTTCGAGAGTAACGGATCGACATCAATGGCAAGTACATGTGCAAGCTGTATGTCACTTATGGCTGCAGGTGTCCCGATCAAGAAGATGGTTGCAGGTATCTCATGCGGACTCGTGACCGGCGATACCGATGATGATTTTGTACTTCTTACCGATATCCAGGGTCTCGAAGATTTCTTCGGTGACATGGACTTCAAGGTAACGGGCACCACGGAAGGTATCACGGCTATCCAGATGGACATCAAGATCCACGGTCTTACAAGACCCATTGTGGAAGGTGCTATCGCAAGATGCCGCGAGGCAAGGCTCTTTATCATGGATAACTGCATGAAGCCGGCTATATCCGAGCCCAGACCGAGCGTCAACGAATATGCTCCGAAGATCGTACAGATCAAGATCGATCCCGAGAAGATCGGTGATGTTGTCGGACAGCGCGGCAAGACGATCAATGCTATCATTGATCAGTGCGGTGTTAAGATCGATATAACCGATGACGGTGCTGTAAGCATCTGCGGAACAGATAAAGCCGGAATGGATAAGGCGATAGATCTTATCAGGATCATCACTACGGATTTCGAGGCAGGACAGATCTTTACGGGTAAGGTCGTATCCATCAAGGAATTCGGCGCATTTGTAGAGTTTGCACCCGGTAAGGAAGGAATGGTCCATATATCCAAGATAGCCAAGGAAAGGATCAACAGAGTTGAAGATGTGCTCACACTTGGCGATGTAGTTACAGTTAAATGCCTTGGAAAGGATAAGATGGGCAGAATGTCATTCAGTATTAAGGATGCACAGTAACAGAAAGCCCTCTGAGTGATAAGAATATAAGGTATATCTGGGCCGGCCGCGGATCATCATCCGTGGCCGGTCTTTTGCTTCGTAACAATAACGTTAGGAATTGTCAGATAATTTTATAAAAAAACGCATGTTGGTCCGGAGTATATAATAAGATTTCTTACGTTATAAATGTCATATCAACAACAAATCCGAAGTTATCCACATGTTCTCGAAAGATTAAAGCACGATATAACAAACAAAACATAAAGAAAATCATATGTTATAAAATGTGAATTTAAAAGCATTTCACCAAAATTCAGTTTTACATAATCTATCTTTTCGAACGTATTTTTGGGAGAGTGACATAAAATGTGGATAAATCAATCAAATTATGTGAAATTCGGAATATTTAATTTCGGGGCACAACTTAACAAGGGTACGGCTATATGATAAAATATATGCCTGACCGGAAGGAGGTTACCGTGGAAAAAAGAGTAATTCTCATAGTAATGGACAGCTTTGGGATAGGGGCCGAGCCCGATGCGGCGCAGTTTGGCGACGAGGGCACAAATACGCTCAGATCCTGTACAAAGAGCGATCATTTCAGAGCGCCGAACCTCGCGAGGCTCGGGCTGTTTAAGATAGACGGGATAGAGACTGCAAGGAAGCTTCCCGAGGAGAACGAGGAAGTAACGGGCACATACGCCAGACTCCGGGAAAGATCGATGGGTAAAGACACGACCATAGGTCACTGGGAGATCGCGGGGCTTATCTCACCGGAGCCGCTCCCGACATATCCTAACGGATTCCCCGAGGAAGTCATTTCGGCATTCGAGAAGAAAACGGGCAGGAAAGCTCTGTGTAACCTTCCTTACTCGGGTACCAAGGTCATAAATGATTACGGTGATGAGCATGTAAAGACAGGAGATCTTATTGTTTACACTTCGGCCGATTCGGTATTTCAGATCGCAGCGCATGAGGATGTTGTGCCTACGGAGGAACTGTATAAGATATGCCGTGACGCAAGAGAGATACTGCAGGGTAAACATGGCGTCGGAAGAGTCATTGCAAGACCTTTTATCGGCACATCCGGAAATTATACGAGAACACCGAGAAGACATGATTTTTCGCTCCTGCCGCCGAAGGATACGATGCTTGATGTTCTTTCGTCAAACGGAAAGGATGTTATAGGGATAGGAAAGATCAATGACATATTTGCCGGGAAGGGGCTTACCGAGTATACATACACCACCGGCAATGAGGACGGGATCAACAAGACGATAGAGTACCTGGACAGGGATTTTGACGGGCTGCTGTTCGTGAATCTGGTAGATTACGACATGCTTTACGGACATAGGAGAGATATAGACGGGTATGCAAAGGCTGTGGCTTATTTTGATGACAGACTTCCCGAGATAGTATCAAAACTGAAAGAAGACGATATCCTCATGATCACCGCTGATCACGGATGCGATCCCGGATATACGGCAAGTACGGATCATACAAGAGAATATGTACCGCTGCTGTCCTGCGGACCGGATTTTATGCCGGCAAAAGGCACAAATGGAGGAAATCTCGGAACGCGTCCGACCTTTTCCGATATAGCCGCTTCGGTGCTTTCTTACCTTGAAATACCGGAAAATGAGAGAAAAAGGGTATCCGGAAGCGATTTGTTACATCTCTGAACGATGTGATCTTTGTTATCGCGCGCTAACACAAAAAATCAACATGTTGCGACTGTCTAAGCAAAAATGCAAGGAAAACACAATAAATAACAGTCGCGAATAAACGATAAAGTGATTTTTCGGACGACCATCCCGGTCAACGGATTTTTAATATAAAAAACGTACGTTATTAAAGGGATAGATATGGCATCAGACAATTTGAAGAAAGAAATTGAAACGAGAAGGACGTTTGCGATCATATCGCACCCCGATGCGGGTAAGACGACCCTTACGGAAAAATTCCTCCTGTACGGCGGAGCCATCAATCTTGCCGGAAGCGTCAAGGGAAAAGCAACGGCAAGACATGCGGTATCCGACTGGATGGAGATAGAGAAGGAAAGAGGTATATCCGTCACTTCTTCCGTCCTGCAGTTCGGATACGGCGGTTTTTGCATCAATATACTTGATACGCCCGGACACCAGGATTTTTCGGAGGACACTTACAGAACCCTTATGGCAGCCGATTCGGCAGTCATGGTGATAGATGCCGCAAAGGGCGTGGAACCGCAGACGAGGAAGCTTTTCAAGGTCTGCGCGATGCGTAAGATCCCGATCTTTACGTTCATGAACAAGCTCGACAGGGATGCGAGGGATCCGTTCGAGCTGCTTGATGATATAGAGAATGAGCT
>CADCPL010000063.1 GCA_902803305.1 uncultured Lachnospiraceae bacterium | reverse complement strand
TGTGTTGCTGAATCTTATCGCAACCGATGAAGCGGATATCGATGTTGTGCCCGCATATTGTGAGCCGGGAAGTGAATATGAGGCGGCGTCAAAACTCAGGAACTATCTGGACGGGATCAGCAACATAAAGGCTGTCGAACTGTTCGTCAGCAACATGGAGCTTAATACTACACGATTTATCGAAAATTCCATGGAAGGGCATGAGGATGTAGTACTGTTTGGAACAACGACGACGAGGGGACTTCCCACAAAGATATCGGTCGAAGAGTCGGAGAATACGGTTGAGGTTGAACAGGTAAGTCCCGGAATGACAAGAGACGAATTCATTGTCGGCGGCGATATCGTTTATGACGGTTTTGTTGCCGTTATATTCAGCGGAGAAAACCTGAGGGTAAGGGCTGATTACGCACTCGGCTGGAATCCGATCGGAAGGCAGTTTGCGCTTGAACTGGGTGACAATCCGGCAAAGGGAGAGACGGTAGTAAATACAATAAACTCAAAGCCGGCGGTGGATATATACAGAGATTATCTCGGAGTGTATCCCGATACATTTCTGATAAGTAACGTATGTGAATTTCCGTTTGTTGTGGAGCGGGACGGCTTCGGCATATGCCTGATCCCCATTGATTGTGACAAAGACGGAAGACTGTACTTTATGATGACGCTTCATCCGGAAGATAAGCTCAGGTTTACTTTTGCATCTCACGATGAGGTATTGTCGGCAAGCCGCGTATCGCTTGATAACATGGAAGAGTTCGGACCGGAAGCATTGTTCCTTACGCTTTGCGGAAACCGAATCAACTTCCTCAAGGAAGATGCGCATATCGAATGGGATGAATTTTCACAGGTATGTCCGGACTATGCACTTATGCACGGCGGATGTGAACTGTTCTATCATAACAAAAAGGGCGGAATACTTAACAGCGCCCATCTTGCGATAGGCTTTAAGGAAGGGTCGGGATCAACGACTGCCGTCGAGTACGATCATCCGACGGTTGAAGGCCTTCGTCGCAACCGCACTCTGTCGCTGTCTGACAGGATGTCCGTTTTCCTCAGCAAGATAACAACGGAGCTTATCGATATGGCTGCCGAGGCAAGAGATGCGAACGTTGCCAAGTCCGCATTTCTGTCTCACATGTCTCACGAGATCAGGACACCTATAAACGCGATAATCGGAATGGATGAGATGATCCTTCGCGAGAGCAAGGAAGAGGGGACACTCGAATACGCGGACGGTATACGTTCGGCGGGCAATAATCTCCTCGGTATAGTCAACGATATCCTGGATTTCTCCAAGATAGAAGCAGGAAAGATGAGCATCGTAGCCGCCGAGTATGATCTTACCGCTGCAATAAAAGATATGTACAATGTCGTAAGACTGCGTGCAAAAGATAAAGGGCTTAAGGTTAAGCTCGATATAGATCCGTCGCTTCCGAAAGGCCTGTACGGAGACGATACGAGGGTTAAACAGGTGGTCACGAACCTTCTTACAAATGCCGTTAAATATACTGAAAGCGGAACAGTCACTCTTTCAGTCAAAGAGGTGGAGGATAAGGGCCTTCCGGAAAAATCGATAAGGCTTGCGGTATCGGTTTCCGATACGGGTATAGGTATCAAACCGGAGGATATGAGCAGTCTGTTCGAAGAATATGAACGTTTCGATGAGCAGCGCAACCGCAAGATCGAAGGTACGGGACTGGGCCTGAGCATAACAAAACAGCTGCTCGATCTTATGGGAAGCCGTCTTGATGTACAGAGTATATACGGAAAAGGTTCCGTGTTCGGATTTGAGATCGTTCAGGGCGTGACGGATGATACGCCGATCGGTGAGGTAAGGAGCTGGATCCGGAAGACAATCGACAGGAAACAGCGCATCAACTTTGTTGCGGAAGATGCACGTATCCTCATAGTCGATGATTCGAACGTTAATCTGGTTGTTGCAAAGAATCTTCTCAAGAAGACAAAGATCAAGGTCGATACCGTAAATTCCGGAAAAGAGGCACTAAGGCTTGTGGAGGAGAACGAATACGACGTTATACTTCTCGACCATCTCATGCCCGATATGAACGGTCCGCAGACACTTGAGAAGATGAACGAACTTCCCACGAACAGGAGTAAGGGAAAGCCTATCATCTCGCTTACTTCGAATGTCTCACAGGGAATAAGGGAAGAGTATATCGCCATGGGCTATAAGGATTATCTGTCCAAGCCCATACATCCGGAGGATCTCGAGATGATGCTGTTTTATTACATCCCGCCCGAGAAGATCAGGACCGTTCAGCAAATGCCGGAAGGAGAACAGGACTGATGATAAAAAAAGTACTGGTATTTGCCGCAACATTCGCTCTTTTTGCTGCCACAAGTGTCAGCGCTTTTCCGGTACCCGGTACAGGAATAATCACGTCTCTGCTGCCGTGCCCCGTGTCATCGATCACGATCAATACCGCCACGGAGCAGGTGATAGCTTACGATCAGAATAACACTCCTATCCAGGTGTTCGCGTGCTCGACGGGTGTACACGGAAATACCGTGGCAGGGACTTTTAAAACATCGAATTATTATGAATGGCATCTCATGAACGGGGGCGTGTATTCAAGATATGCGGTCCGTTTCAATCAGCATGAACTGATGCATTCGGTCCCATATTACAGACATTCACCTGATTCGCTCGAATACAGACAGTTCAACAGGCTCGGAACTCCCGCGTCAGCCGGCTGCTGCAGACTGGCACTTGCCGACGCGAAATGGATATATGAGAACACGGTGCCGGGGACAACGGTAAATGTAGTAAAAGACCCTAATCTCGTGTATCCGCTCACACGTCCGATAATCAAGATAGACGAGACCAACCCGGTAACAAGAGGCTGGGATCCTACGGATACCGATCCGCGCTCGCCTTATACCAATCCCAATCTGTGAACATGAAAAGAGATTGTTGACAAAGAAAAAGAATGAGGATATACTTTAGTGGTTAAAAGCGTTAAAGCGCGAAAGTATTAAAGGAGAAATATTATGATCATTGTACTTAAACCAAATGCTGATGAGAAGAAATACCATAAACTCGAATCATGGATAAAGGATGACCTGGGGCTTGACATACACTACAGTCGAGGCGAAAAATCAACCATCCTCGGACTCGTGGGTGATACGTCCAAGGTTGACATCGATGCCGTATCGGCACTTGATATCGTTGAGTCGGTAACACGTATACAGGAGCCGTATAAGGCGGCGAACAGAAAGTTCCATCCGATGGATTCGGTCATCGAGGTCGGGGATGTTAAGATCGGAGGAGGCAACTTCGTTAAGATCGCAGGTCCCTGCTCGGTTGAGACACCCGAACAGATAACCGGGATAGCACAGGCCGTGAAGGCAGCAGGTGCCAATATGCTCCGGGGCGGCGCGTTCAAGCCCAGGACTTCGCCCTATGCGTTCCAGGGACTCGGAAAGACGGGTATCGATTACCTGCTTGAAGCCAAGAAGGCAACGGGACTTCCGATAGTAACGGAGATCATGGAACTGACCGATCTTGATCTGTTTGCGGATGTGGACGTGATACAGGTCGGAGCCAGAAACATGCAGAATTTCAGACTGCTGAAGGAACTCGGTACGATAGATAAGCCGATCCTTCTTAAGCGCGGTCTTGCCAATACGGTCGCAGAGCTTCTCATGAGCGCCGAATACATCATGGCCGGCGGAAATGAGCGCGTGATACTGTGCGAGCGCGGGATCAGGACGTTTGAAGTGGCTACGAGAAATACCCTCGACATTTCGGTCATCCCGGTGCTCAAGGAAAAGACGCACCTTCCGATAATCGTGGATCCCTCGCACTCAACGGGATTTTCAAGATATGTATCATCCGTTTCGCTTGCGGCAACGGCAGCGGGCGCGGACGGTATCATAGTGGAGGTCCACAACGATCCCGAGAATGCATGGTGTGACGGACAGCAGTCCATAACTCCCGAAGCATTTGCAAAGCTGTCAACGGGTATCGATAAGATCAGAGAGGTTGTTGTGACGTTATGAACGCGGTAGGAGTGATCGGTCTGGGCCTTATCGGAGGCTCGATGGCAAAAGCCGTAAAATCAAATACCGACTGCATTATCTACGGCATGGACGCCGATGAGAATGTGCTTGCTGCAGCTGTTTCGGAAGGCGTGATCACGGCGGGACTTGAGGAGCATTTCGATGAGATCGATATGCTTCTTGTTGCTTTATATCCGACCGATGTGGTTGACATAATATTGGGTATAGCGCCGCGTCTGAAAAAAGGCTGCATAGTCATTGACTGCACCGGAGTCAAGAAGATCATATGTACGGGGCTGTCAGAGCAGCTGGCGGATATGGGGCTGTTCTTTATCGGGGGACATCCGATGGCCGGAAAAGAAGTGTCGGGCTATACAAATGCCGATGCGGATCTTTACAGGGGCGCTTCAATGATACTGTGCACGGATGAACATACTGATGAGCAGGCGCTAAAGCTGGCGGATGATTTTTTCAAAAAGCTCGGATTTGGGCGCGTCGTACATACAACGTATGAGGAACATGACAGCGTGATCGCATATACATCACAGCTTGCGCATATAGTATCATCGTCCTATATCAAGAGTCCGACGCTTGAGAAACGGTATGGTTTTTCCGCAGGGTCGTTTAAGGACATGACAAGGGTCGCGAAGCTCAATGAAAATATGTGGGCCGACCTGTTTCTTGCAAATGAGGACGCTATAGTGTCGGAGATCGACTCGCTCATAAATCATCTGATGGAATACGAAAATGCGATAGAAGGACATAACAGGGAGAAGCTTGTGGCGCTTCTTCGCGACGGTCGTATCAGAAAAGAAGAGGACGAGGAAAAGGAAGCAGGCATGGGAGGACAGAAGTGAGGAGAGTTACCGCGATTACTTCCAAATCCTATGTGCACCGGCTGCTGATAGCCGCCGCACTTTGCGGCGAAAAGATCACGGTCGTCACAAATATCGTCTCCGATGATATGCGTGCAACGATATCAGCGCTGGAAAGTCTCGGGGCGGTAACAGATACCGTTTCCGCAGATGACGGAAGCTTTGAACTGATCGTAAAGCATCCGGCCGCATCCGTAAAAAACGGCTGCCCCGCCGCTTCGATCGACTGCGGTGAGAGCGGATCGACGGCAAGGTTCATTCTGCCGCTGGCATCTTATGTTGCGGAGTCGGCAACGCTTACAGGCCGTGGAAGGCTGCCCGAGCGGCCTATGGGACCGCTGTGCGATGTGCTGCGACGCGCCGGAGCAAATATTGACGCAGACAATCTTCCTATGACCGTTACGGGATCGATACTTCCGGGAACATACGAGATACCGGGAAATGTATCGTCACAATATATCACCGGACTTATGTATGTGCTCCCACTCCTTGAAGGTGATTCGCACCTTGTGATAAAGGGAGGACTCGAGTCGGCGGCATATGTCGACATGACAGCGGATGTGCTGTCAAAGTTCGGTATAAAGATGATAAAGGAAGAAAGCGGTTATATGATCCCGGGCCGGCAGAAATACAAACCTGTCTCGGATGATTTTTCCGGAGGGCGTATCGTAGCTGAGGGAGACTGGTCAAATGCGGCTTACGTGATCGCACCGTTCATTCTTGACAGAGAATGCGCGGATGAAGGGATAAGGATCGCGGGACTGGATCCTGCAAGCATACAGGGAGACAGGGCGTTCATTGATATACTCGGAGGGTTCGGAGTCGAGGCATACTTTGATGATGCCACGTCCGAGTATGTGGTAAGAGGGTATCCATTAACATGCGTGGATGTCGACTGCTCGCAGATACCCGATCTCGTTCCGATCCTTGCGGTGCTTGCAGCTTTTGCAGACGGTGACAGTGTTTTTCGAAATGTCGAGCGGCTGCGCATGAAGGAATGTGACAGGATCGATGCCGTAAGCTCCGTATTGTCAGCGATCGGGGTCAAGACGGAAGTTACGAAGACTGACGGTCACGAGGATCTGAGTGTTCACGGCGGCGGTGTCAATGTGCCTGTGGATGACCTGATACTTTCAAGCTTTAACGATCACAGAATAGCGATGGCGGATCAGGCGATAGCGGCAGGACTGGGGCGCAGTCTTACGATAAAGGGCGCCGGGGCGGTTAATAAATCGTATCCGGGGTATTTTGAACTGATGGAAAAGATGGGGATGAAGAAATGTCATTTACAATAGGCGAAAGAATAAAGATGACGGTTGACGGGGCGTCCCATTCGGAATCGATAAGCGTAGTGATCGAAAATCTTCCGGCGGGCGCAACTGTTGATATGGATGATATACTTGTCTTTCTGAAAAGAAGGCAGGGCGGCGGCGCTGTCTATACTACGGCAAGAAAAGAAAAAGACGTGCCGCATATACTCACGGGGATTGAAGACGGCAGACTCACAGGTGAGCCGCTCGTGGCAAAGTTCATGAATGAAAATGCAAGATCGGGCGATTACGGTAAGATGAGGACGATCCCGAGACCTTCCCATGCCGATTACGTGGCGTATGTTAAGTACGGCGGAAAGCTTGATATGGCCGGGGGCGGTTTTTTCTCCGGAAGGATGACGCTTCCGATGTGCTTTGCGGGCGCGGTATGTATGCAGCTTCTGAAGGCGCGCGGGATAAATATCAGGGCGCATATAAGATCGGTAGGAGGCATTGAGGATCTGCCCTTTGATCCTGTCTCGGATACAGCGGATGAACTTGCGGATCATGTTCTTCCGGTAGTCTCGGCCGCGGCAGGAGATAAGATGACCGAGCTTATGGAGAAAACGAGCAGGG
The DNA here is from genome assembly GCA_902803305.1 of uncultured Lachnospiraceae bacterium. Classification (GTDB taxonomy): domain Bacteria; phylum Bacillota; class Clostridia; order Lachnospirales; family Lachnospiraceae; genus UBA2868. The sequence goes on along the minus strand of CADCPL010000063.1, from coordinate 15,593 downwards.
ATCTTGATTCGGTCGGCGGATGTATCGAGTGCAAGGTCACAGGGCTTCCGGTCGGAATAGGAGATCCGATATATACGAGCGTTGAATCGGTGCTATCATACGGTATGTTCGGTATACCTGCCATTAAGGGTATCGAATTCGGAGAAGGCTTCGGCGTATGCACTGACTTCGGATCAAAGAGTAACGACGGTTTCTGCATAAAGGACGGAAAGATAAGGACTGTTTCGAACAACTCAGGCGGCATACAGGGCGGCATTACAAACGGCATGCCGGTCATTTTCAGGGTTGCGGTAAAGCCGACTCCCTCGATATACAAAGCGCAAAGATCCGTTGATCTTGAAAAGATGGAAGAATGTGAACTTAAGATAGAAGGAAGACACGATTCGTGCATAGTGCCGCGGGTGGTCCCGTGTGTGGAAGCCATGACGGCGCTGATGCTGACCGATATGATAGAGGCTGATGAACAAAGAGACAAACACTAAACCGGGAAACGGAAGATACGGACTCGTGGGAGAAAAGCTCGGGCACAGCTTTTCTCCGATGCTGCATGCCATGTTCGGAGACTACGAGTACGGTCTTATCGAAGTACCTGCGGATACTATAGACGATTTTTTTAAAAAAGCGGATTTTGCCTGCGTGAACGTCACGATACCGTACAAGGAAAAGGCGATGGCATACTGCATGGCCGATGCGGGCGCGAAAGCGATAGGCTGCGTCAATACGCTCGTGAACCATGGTACGCATGTGAGCGGCTATAACACCGATACATTCGGGTTCGAGTATATGATAAAGCGGGCAGGGATAGATGTTGCCGGGAAGAAGGCCGCGATCCTCGGAAGCGGAGGGACGAGCAGAACGGCCGCATATACGCTTTCCAGACTCGGAGCGGCGTCTGTCACCATAGTATCGCGTCATCCTTCGGATATGGGTATCAAGGCGGATTGTCCGGTAAAGTACCTGTCATATTCCGATTCATTTGATGACTGTGAGATACTCGTAAATACTACTCCTGTTGGCATGTATCCGCGAATCGAGGGAAAACCTGTAGACATAAGTAATGGTTATGTAAACTTGGAGGCCGTGGTCGATGTCATCTATAATCCGCTTCGGACAAGGCTTGTATATGCTGCGGGAAGGCGCGGCATCAGATGTACCGGCGGGCTGCCGATGCTCGTGGCGCAGGGATTTTTTGCCGCAAGGCTGTTCATGGGAAAAGAAATCGGGCCGGATCCGGTCGGATCCCTGACAGACGCCGATGAGCAGAAGATAGAAGAAGCGATAAGCGGCATCACTGCCATGAACGAGAATATAGTACTGACCGGAATGCCCGGAAGCGGAAAATCATCCGTCGGACGCAGTGTCTCGAAGCTTACGGGATTTTCCTATGTCGATACCGATGAGCTCTTTTCGGAGCAGAACGGGATGACTCCGTCGAAATGCATAAGCACCGAAGGAGAGGCTGCGTTCAGAACTCTTGAAAAAAAGGCTGTTGCGGCTGCGGCGGCATCTTTCGCGGCCGTCATAGCAACGGGCGGAGGAGTTGTGCTCGATCCCGAGAATATCGAGCTTTTGTCGCTGAACGGAAAGATAATTTATTTAAGCAGAAAGCTATCCGAACTTGCCACGACCGACAGACCGCTGTCGGCGGGGGAGGAGAATCTTAAGGCATTGTATTACAAGAGACTTCCGATATACCTTCGAAACTGCGATGCGGTAGTTACAGTTTCCGGGAGCGTAAATTCCGTCGCAGAGGAAGTGCTGGCGCGTATGAGAAAGGAAAGAAACATGAAGATCCTTGTGATAAACGGTCCGAATCTTAACATGCTCGGTATCAGGGAACCTGACATATACGGGCGGGAAACGTATGAAGATCTGCTAAGGCTCTGCAGGGACAAAGCAAAGCAGCTCGGGATAGATGTCGACTTTTATCAGAGCAATCACGAAGGAGATCTTGTCGATGCGATCCAGCAGGCATACGGTGTCGCCTCCGGGATAGTGATCAATCCCGGCGGTTATACGCATACGTCGGTTGCGATACTTGACGCATTAAAAGCCGTCGGTATCCCGGCGATCGAAGTTCATATATCTGCTGTTGATACGAGGGAAGATTTCAGACAGATAAGCTATGTCCGCTCTTATGCCGCAAAGGTCATAATGGGACACGGGCTAAACGGATACACGGAAGCGATGGAAGAGTTATATTCCATGATACGCTCTTCCGGCAAGTAGATCGTCTTTTACCGTTTCAAACAGCTGCGCGGTTGAAGCGAATTTCTTTTCGGGACGGCGAAAATCAAGGAGTGTAACGGATACACGCTTTCCGTAAATATCGTCATCAAGATCGTAAATAAAAGTCTCGGCGTTTACGCGCCCACTGCTGCTGACAGTGGGGCGTACGCCGAGATTTGTTATTGAATGATAAGTCCTGCCGTCGATCGTAATGTCGGAATAGTAGACACCTCGCTCCAGAGCGGAAACATCCTCGAAAGCCGTGATGTTTGCCGTAGGGGTGCCAAAGTGCCTTGCTATCTCATTTCCGTGTTGTACGGTTCCGGTTATCGTTTGCGGAAGATTCATGACCTGTCCTTTAACACTCTTGTAAGAGGCTTGTAGATCGGCATCGCTATGAGCACGCACACAAGCCCTTTGATGATGGTAAAGGGCAGATTGAATATAAGCAGGCTCGCGAGGATGCTTGAAACACAGGGCAGTATTGCCTGATATGCGGCGAGCACGACGTCTTCGGGCATGAAATTATAGTAGAACGGATATACTATGTAATAGTTGGACGGGATCGAGAACAGTCCCATTATAAGGGCGCCGACCAGCCCGCCAATGATAGCGTTCTTCTTTGTTTTGTTATGTTTGTAGATCATTCCGGCGGAAAAAGTGAATACCGCGCCGAGCATGAAGTTCGACAATTCTCCGACGGTAGCTGATTTTGTTGCCAGACAGTGGATCAGGTTCTTGATCAGCTCGATGATCACGCCGGAGAGCGGTCCGTAAGCGAACGCACCTATAAGAGCCGGCAGATCCGAAAAATCGAACTTGATAAAGGGTGGCATCAAAAACGGAACGGGAAATTCAAGATATTGCAGAACGACTGCAACTGCAGACAGCATGGCAGACCCGGCCATGACACGGGTTGAGATCTTTTGTGTTTTCATTTTTTTCTCCTTCTCTCATCCAGACTATACTGTCGGTTCCGGAATCACACCGGATCGGCCGCACTTTGTGCGGTTTGCGGACTTGTAGGTTGCGGCTGGCCAAGTGACCAACATCGACTTCGTCGATGTCGCCGCGACTCGATCGCTTCGCGATCAAGTCATATACCGCCGGTCGGGAATTTCACCCTGCCTTGAAGTTAATGCAGATAGGAGGACCCCACGAAGTGGGAAGAACCTGTCTGCACCGCGAGCCCTCTATCGCCGAAGGCGATCTTAATGGGCGAGCGTCCTACTAATTTTATAAGTGCGCGGGGGTTGTGTCAATAAAAAAGTTCCGGCCGAGCCGGAACTTTTCCAAATCCTTACGCTATGTGTTTGAAAGCGTGAGACACATTTCCGTGCGCCCATACGATGTCGTAGCCGGGTGCGTATCTTCCGGTGCTGTCATCATGTACGGTGCAGAAGTGCTTGTCGCATTCGTCCATTTGATCAAAAGAATCCATCATCTCCTCAAATGAACTGAAGAACAATGTTTCCTTACCAAGCTGTTTAATGTAGTAATCTCTCATCTTTATCCCTTCCTTTCTACTCCTCCAAAGCGGTCAGGCCGCAACATGTTGATACTGAAACGATTAAGTTTCGGAAAAACATCAACATCTTCCGTTTCCTGCCACATCTAGATAATAACACATATATGGTAAAAGTCAACAATTACAGAAAAGGAAAATTGTACTTCTTGACGAACAATAGAATTTAACCCGGAGAAATTGTGCATTTTCACAATAAATAAAATAACATCCAATTTTGTTAAATTGTGCATTGACGAAACGCAGACATCAATATATTGTATATAGGTAAAAAATAAATGTCATATTTTGTGACTGAAAAAGGAACCGGGAGGAAGATTATGAAAAAGATTATTTCGTTGCTTCTTGCAACAGCAATGACGATCGGTCTCTGTGCATGTGGCGGCGCAGCTGCTCCGGCTGCAGCTGATGCAGGCGCTGACCAGGGATCTGACAAGCTTAACATCAAAGCGGGTTTCATCTGTCTTCACGATGAGAACTCGACATATGACCTCAACTTCATTACTGGAGCTAAGGCTGCATGTGAAAAACTCGGCGTTGAGGCGGTCATCAAGACCAACATTCCCGAAGGTCAGGAGTGCTATGACGCAGCATGCGAACTTGTTGATCAGGGATGCGGATACGTTTTCGCGGATTCTTTCGGACATGAGGATTACATGATAGAGGCGGCTAAGGAATATCCGGACGTACAGTTCTGTCATGCAACCGGTACAAAGGCTCATACGGAGAATCTTCCCAATTTCCACAATGCATTTGCATCAATATATGAGGGACGTTATCTTTCGGGTATAGCTGCAGGTATGAAGCTCAACGAGATGATCGAATCAGGCAAGATCACCGCTGATCAGGCTAAGATCGGTTATGTCGGAGCGTTCACATATGCTGAGGTTATCTCCGGATATACTTCATACTTCCTCGGCGCACGTTCGGTATGTCCTACGGCTACAATGGAAGTTACATTTACCGGTTCATGGTATGATGAGACGGCAGAGAAGGAAGGTGCCACAAAGCTCATGTCCGACGGCTGCGTATACATCAGTCAGCATGCCGATTCGATGGGCGCACCTACCGCATGCGAAAATGCCGGGGTTCCCAACAGTTCATATAACGGACCTACGGACAGTGCATGTCCCGAGACATTCATTTCATATTGTAAGATCAACTGGGAGCCTTACTTCGAGGATTCCATCACAAAGGCCGCAAAGGGCGAGGCTATCCCTGCAGACTATGTCGGAACGCTTGAGACAGGTTCGGTCGTTATCGATCATTTCGGCAAGAACGTTGCTCCCGGAACGGAAGAAGCCGTAGAAGCAGCAAAGGCTGACCTCATCGCAGGTAAGCTCCATGTATTTGATACAAAGACATTTACCGTTGAAGGCAAGGAGCTTACATCTTACATGGCTGATGTGGACACAGATCCCAACTACGAAGGAGATCACGAAGTCATCAAGGACGGTTACTTCAACGAGTCAGGCGACGGCCTTCGGAGCGCACCGTACTTTGATCTCCAGATCGATGGAATAACACTGCTGGATACTGCTTTCTAGGCAGATAGGAGGGGCCCGTCCTGCAAGGATGGGAAGAACCTGTCTGCACCGCGAGCCGCCATCGTCGAAGACGATCTAAATCGGCGAGCGACCTTTGGGAGAAATACATTGAGTGAAAGACAAACCGCGATCAGCATGCGCGGTATCAGTAAAAGATTTGATCTGAAACAGGCTAATACGGATGTGAATTTCGTATTGTATAAAGGTGAGATCGTGTCGCTGCTGGGTGAAAACGGCAGCGGCAAGACCACCCTTATGAACATGCTTGCCGGAATATACTATCCCGATGAAGGACAGATACTTATCGGCGGCAGAGAGGTTACCATCAGTTCGCCTGCGGAAGCTTACTTAAACGGTATAGGAATGGTACATCAACATTTTAAGCTTGTTGATGTATTTTCTGCGTGGGAGAACATCGTGCTCGGAGAAGATGGCAAGTACGATGTGGCTGCCGCAAAGGCAAAGATCAGATCCATATGTGATAAGTACGGTTTTGTCGTTGATCCGGATAAAAAGGTATATAACATGACGGTCTCGGAAAAACAGACTGTCGAGATCGTCAAGGTGATATACCGCGGAGCCGACATACTCATACTCGATGAGCCGACAGCTGTACTGACTCCGCAGGAATGTGAACGTCTCTTTGAAGTTATGAGGAACATGAAAGCGGACGGCAAATCCATAATCATAATCACGCACAAACTTAATGAAGTCATGGCGATATCCGACAGAGTCGTTGTGCTGCGCCAGGGCCGCAATGCGGGCGAGCTTGAGACGGCGAAGACGACGATGCAGGAGATGACTGATATGATGGTCGGTCATGCGGTCACGCTTGATATAGAGCGCCCCGAACCGGTCGATCCGAAGAAGAGGCTTGTCATCAAAAACATATGCGTGACTGATGCTGAAGGCGTTCCCAAGGTAAAGAATGTCAGCTTTTACATGAATTCGGGTGAGATACTCGGTATCGCCGGAATATCGGGAAGCGGACAGAAGGAGCTTCTTGAGGCGATAGCGGGCATACAGGCCGTGGATGAGGGGTCTGTTAAGTATATAGATGAGAACGAAAATGAGACCGAACTGATCGGTATGCATCCGAGAGATATAAGAGAACTCGGAGTGGCTCTTTCTTTTGTGCCTGAAGACAGACTCGGCATGGGACTTGTCGGCAACATGGACATATCCGAGAACATGATGCTCCGTACGTTCGGAGAGAGCCATAAATGGTTCACCGATCGTGAAAAACCGAGAAAGGTTGCCGAGGACGTAGTAGACGTTCTTGAAGTCTCGACTCCCGGACTTGATATTCCGGTAAGGAGACTGTCGGGAGGAAACATTCAGAAGATACTAGTCGGACGTGAGATATCATCAAATCCCAAAGTACTTCTTACCGCATATGCGGTCAGGGGACTTGATATCAACAGTTCGTACAAGATATATGACCTTATCAACGAGCAGAAGAAAAAGGGAGTTGCGGTCCTGTTTGTCGGAGAGGATCTTGATGTGCTCATGCAGATATCCGACAAGATCATGGTACTCTGCGACGGACAGGTCAGTGATATCGTTGATGCCAAAAAGGTCACGAAAAATGAGATCGGTCTTCTTATGACAAGTCTTGGTCAGGAAGGAGTGGGCAAGGGTGAACAGTAAAGGAAAAGAACCGTTTATCCATCTGACAAAACGCGGAGCCATTCCGCCTGTTAAGGCCATGATGATCAGGTTATTCGCAGTCGTTATCGCACTGATCGTGTGCGCTTTCATTACAGGACTTACGACCGGTATCAATCCGATGGAGGTGTATTCATCGATCATCGCGGGAGCATTCGGCTCCGCAAGAAAAGCATGGATCACGTTTCAGGATGTATCGATCCTGCTTGTCATATCACTAGCGCTTACGATCGCATTCCGCATGAAATTCTGGAATATAGGAGGTGAAGGACAGGTGCTCATGGGCGGCCTCGGAGCTGCCGCGTGCATGATCTGTCTCGGGGACAAGCTTCCGAATGCGGTGGTGATCGTTCTGATGCTCATATCAAGTCTTGTGCTCGGAGGCTTATGGGGATTTATACCTGCTCTTTGCAAGTCTTTGTGGAATACGAACGAAACACTTTCCACACTCATGATGAACTATATCGCAACACAGCTTGTGCTGTTTTATACGATCAAGTGGGAGGTTCCGAAGGGCTCGGGTAAGATCGGCATCATCAATCAGGATTCGCATGCCGGATGGCTTCCTCAGCTGTTCGGTTCCAAATATCTGCTCCCGATAATCGTAGCTGTGATCGTGACGGTATTTGTGTATGTATATATCAAATACACGAAGCACGGTTATGAGATCAGGGTTGTCGGAGAGTCACCGAAGACGTCGGTCTATGTCGGCATCAACCTGAAAAAAGTCTTCATACGTACGATGATACTCTCGGGTGCGCTGTGCGGTCTCGTAGGCCTTCTGCTCGTCGGCGGGATCAATCATACGCTTACATCGACGATCTCGGACGGGCGGGGATTTACCGCGGTTCTTGTATCGTGGATGGCACAGTTCAATCCTTTCGCGATGATCGCAACGAGCTTTGTTATAGTGTTCATGGACAGAGGTGCCGGAGAGATCGCGACAAGGTTTGACCTCAATCAGTCTTTTGGAGATATCCTCACGGGTATCATACTGTTCTTTATAATCGGATGTGAATTCTTCATCAACTATGAGGTCCATTTCAGGACCGGTCATAAGAACGCAGCCGGTCGAAAGGAGGCAGGGTCATGTTAGGTTTTCTTGCTTTCATTCCGAGAGCCGTTGCGCAGTCCATCCCGCTGCTGTTCGGATGTACGGGTGAGATCGTTACGGAAAAATCTGGCAACCTCAATCTCGGACTTCCCGGTGTCATGTACGTCGGGGCGATAAGCGGAGTAATAGGTTCATTCTTTTATGAGGGATCCGTGGGAGCCGGAGAGGTAAATGCCGCGCTTGCCATACTCATACCTATGCTGTGCTGCATGGCCGGATCACTCCTTATGGGTCTGATATACTCGTTTCTCGTTGTTACGCTTCGCGCCAATCAGAACGTTACAGGTCTTGCGATGACAACTTTCGGCGTCGGCTTCGGAAACTTTTTCGGAGGATCGCTCATCAAGCTTTCCGGTCAGGATATACCGTCGATATCTTTATCGAAGACGAGTACATGCTTTCGCGCATCGCTTCCTTTTGCAAAGAGTCTCGGTGTTGTCGGTGAGATATTTTTCTCATACGGTTTCCTTGCGTATCTTGCGATAGTGATAGCACTCGCGGTTGCATTCTTTTTCAAAAAAACAAGATCGGGACTCCATCTTCGTGCGGTCGGAGAAAACCCGGCGACGGCAGATGCGGCAGGTATCAATGTCATGAAGTACAAGTACCTTGCGACCTGTATCGGATGTGTGATCGCAGGCTTCGGAGGACTCTACTATGTTATGGATTATGCGTGCGGGATATGGTCAAATGATGCGTTCGGAGACAGAGGCTGGCTTGCGATAGCTCTTGTCATATTCACACTCTGGAAAGCGGATCTGGGAATATTTGCGTCGATACTGTTCGGAGGTTTGTACATCCTTTATCTGTACATACCGACCGGAATGGATCATATGGAGATGAAGGAACTCTACAAGATGATACCTTACGTCGTTACACTCATTGTGCTCATCTTTACGAGCATGCGCAACCGTCGTGAGGATCAGTTCCCGCAGAGTCTGGGACTAAATTATTTCCGAGAGGAGAGATAGCAGGAAGCCATGGAATTACTTGAAGAGAGGATCAAAAAAGACGGTATCGTAAAAGCAGGTAACGTTCTTAAGGTTGACAGTTTCATTAATCATCAGATCGATATCAAACTGATGAATGAGATAGGAAAAGAATTCAAACGGATCTTTTCCGATGTGGAGATAAACAAGATACTGACTGTCGAGGCATCGGGTATTGCGGCCGCGGCTATCGTTGCACAGTATTTTGATGTGCCTGTAGTGTTTGCAAAAAAGAGTCAGTCGATCAATATAGACGGTTCCGTTTATTCGACAAAGATCGAATCTTTTACGCACAAAAGAGTGTACGATGTCATCGTTTCGAAGAAGTATCTATCGCCCGAAGACAAGATACTTGTCATAGATGATTTTCTTGCAAACGGATGCGCGGTCGACGGACTGATCGATATCATAAACGGATCGGGAGCGACGCTCTGCGGAGTCGGAATACTCATCGAAAAAGGATTTCAGGAAGGCGGAAAAAGACTGCGTGAGCGCGGCGTAAGAGTAGAGTCGCTTGCGATAGTCGATGCTATGAATGATGAAACCGGAGAGATAATATTCAGACATTGATTGATAATTTTTTTGACATAAGAATCGTTAGTGGTTGCTAACATATTGACTGTTTTTTTATTCGTGTTAGAATGAGAGTGAAGGTATTTTAAGGAGAGTAAAATGGCAGCAAAGAAACCGATCACTTTCGAACAGATAGTTAAGAAAGTCCGCAAGACTTTTGAGAATGCGGATGCTCGTGAGGTGTTCGAGCATGTCGCGATCGAAGTCGATATTGTGGGCGAAGGTGCGGGAGCGTTCTATTTCGAAGTGGCTGAAAGAGCATGCATCATCGAACCGTACAACTACTACAATCATGACGGCAGGATAATAGCATCGGCCGATGTTGTGCTTCAGCTTGCGTCCAAGAAAATGTCCGTGCGTGATGCATGGTACAACGGACTGATCAAATACGAAGGGAACGAAGTCAAGTTCAATCTGGTACTCGACAAGGTCAAGACTTGACGCATCGATCATCTCATGGCGCTTGACGGGATCACAATAAGGGCCCTGACCGGCGAGCTTTCTCGTCGTCTGGTCGGAGGTCGTATATCTAAGATCATACAACCCGAGTCTGATGAACTCATGTTAACGGTTAAGACAGCGGATTCAAATGAGCGGCTTCTAATTTCGGCAGGAGCCACTCTTCCTTTTGTGTACCTGACTCCCGACAACAAGCAGGCACCGATGACGGCTCCGGGTTTTTGCATGCTTCTTAGAAAGCACATACAGGGCGGACGTATAACCGGCATAACTCAGCCGGGACTCGAGAGGATAATCGATATCAGTATAGAGCACCTTGATGAGATGGGCGACCTTTGCAGCAAGATCCTTACCATCGAACTCATGGGTAAACACTCGAACATCATATTCAGGAAGCCCGATAACACGATAATTGACAGTATCAAGCATATATCCGCCGCGGTATCATCCGTAAGAGAGGTCCTTCCGGGAAGAGGGTATTTCATACCGGTGACTGAGGGCAAGGTTGAATTACATAACGAAATATTATGTAAACAGTCGAATGAGAACCTGATTGCAAAATTATGTAAACCTATACCGCTTTCGAAGGCCGTTTACACAACATTCACCGGATTCTCACCTGCCGTTGCCGTAAGCGTATGTGAGCTTGCCGGTCTTGACAGTGACAGGGGAGCAAATACGTATGATGAGAATGAATTATGTAAACTAGTAGATGTTCTGGCAGACCTCGATGCGAAGATCGAAGCGGGTGATTTTCACCCTGCGATAATACTTGATGATGCCGGAAATCCCGCCGAGTTTGAAGTGCTGGAGCTTTCCCAGTACAGGGGATGCGCGCATGAATCCTTTGGAACGGTCAGCGAGGTTTTGATATCATATTACGCAAGGCGTAACGAATACACACGCATCAGACAGAAGAGTGCGGATCTTCGAAAGATCGTATCGACGATGCTCGAGAGGAATGTCAAGAAGTACGACATTCAAAAGAAGCAGCTTGCCGATACCGAAAAAATGGAAAAGTTCAGAGTCTGGGGAGAACTCCTTCAGACATACGGATATAGCGTCGCCGAAGGCGCGGATAAGATAACGTGCGACAATTATTATACGAATGAACAGATAACGATCCCTCTCGATCCGACGATAAGCGCGATGGCCAACTCCGTAAAGTATTTTGACAAATACAACAAGCTAAAGCGCACGAAGGAAGCGGTCACTAAGCTTATCGAAGAGACCGGCGGTGAGATCGAACATCTTCGCAGCATCGAGACAAGCCTTGACATGGCGGAAAATGCTGATGATCTTGAAGAGATCAAGGAAGAACTCATAGACAGCGGATATATCAGGAGAAAAGGCCGCGGGGATAAGAAGAGGCCGCAAAAGAGCAGACCGCTTCACTTTATCTCATCTGACGGCTTTCATATATATGTAGGCAAGAACAATTATCAGAATGATGAGATCACATTTAAGCTTGCAAACGGCGGAGACTGGTGGTTTCATGCCAAGAAGATGCCCGGCAGTCACGTGATAGTAAGGTGTGAAGGGAAACAACTCCCGGACAGGACGTTCGAGGAAGCGGCAAGCATTGCGGCGTATTACAGCAGCGGACGGAGCATGGGCAAGGTCGAGGTTGACTACGTACAGCGCAAGGAAGTAAAGAAACCTTCCGGATCAAAACCCGGATTCGTTGTATATTACACCAATTATTCCATGGTGGCACAGGCTCGGATCCCGGCAGATGTTACCGGTTCGGAATAAAACAGATATCAGATATAAAGCTTCGTTTAAGATCAAGGTCTCCTTGACTGAGTAATGCTTGTTAACTATAATGTACTGGGGTTATGCAGTCTTTAGACCGTTTTGATTATTTGGTGGAAGGTACATAATGATAAAAAGTATGACCGGCTTCGGCCGTGCTGAATTCAGCGACGAAAAGCGCAGGATAACGGTTGAGATCAAGTCCGTTAATCACAGATATCTGGATTGTTCGATCAAGATGCCGAAGAAGCTGGGGTTTTTTGAAGCGTCGATAAGAACGCTGCTGAAAGATTACATACAACGCGGTAAGGTTGATGTATTCATCACTTACGAGGATTATAAAGAAAATAATTATAATCTTCGTTATAATCGTGACATGGCAAGAGCTTATTTTTCATATCTCTCCGATATGGCTCAGGAGTTCGGCATAGAAAATGATGTGCGTGTGTCTACGCTCTCAAGATATCCGGAAGTTTTCTCAATAGAAGATGCGGATGTTGATGAGGATGAGATATGGACAGACCTTGATAAGGTCATAAGGCAGGCGGCCGAGCATTTTGTGGAAGCCAGGATAGCCGAGGGTGACAACCTGAAAAAGGATCTTGTTGAGAAGCTTACAAGAATGCTTTCGTACGTTGACGATATCGAAAAACGCGCTCCGGAGATCATAGAAGAATACAAGAAGGATCTGTGCGATAAGGTCGCCGATCTTCTTGCGGACTCCAAGATAGATGAATCAAGGATACTTGGTGAAGTTACGATATATGCCGACAGGATATGCGTTGATGAAGAGATAGTAAGGCTCAGGAGCCACATCCGTACAACAAAGGATATTCTCGAGACGGGCGGCTCCGTCGGAAGAAAACTTGACTTTATCGCACAGGAGATGAACAGGGAGGCCAATACGATCCTGTCCAAGGCAAATGATCTTATTACAAGTGATATAGCGATCAACTTAAAGACCGATATCGAAAAGGTAAGAGAGCAGATACAGAACATCGAATGATATGCAGCGCCTGATGGCGCGGAGGCAGCGGATGAACAACAGAGGCATTCTTGTGATCCTGTCAGGTTTTGCCGGATCCGGAAAAGGTACGATAATCAAAGAACTTATGGAAAAGTATGATGATTATGTGCTGTCCGTTTCGGCTACGACAAGAAGCCCGAGAGAAGGCGAGATCGAAGGAGTTCATTATTTCTTCAAGACCGAGGAAGAATTCAAGAAGATGATCGCCGAAGGAGAACTTCTTGAATATGCCAACTACGTCGGAAATTATTACGGAACGCCGAGAGCGTATGTCAAGGAGCAGCTTGCGGCCGGCAAGAACGTCATTCTGGAGATCGAGACAGAGGGTGCTCTTAACATTAAGAGAGAATATCCGGATGCAGTGCTCGTGTTCGTGATGCCGCCGAGTGTCGAGGAGATCCATAACCGTCTTAAGCACAGAGGAACCGAGACCGATGAGGTCATAGACAGGAGAATGAAAAAGGCGGGGCTGGAGATAACGGTTGTTGACAGATACGATTATCTTATGATAAATGATGTTCTGTCGGAAAGCGTGGAGCTTTTTAACGCGATAGTATCAAGCCAGAGGATGGCAGTTTCGAGAAATCGTGACTATATAAACGATAAGAAAAAAGAATTCGAGGACTATCTGTCCCGAAACAGTAAAAAGGAGAATTGATCATGTTACATCCGTCTTACAGTGACCTTATGAAGGTAGCAAACAGCGAAGTGGAGGTAGGAGAGCATCCCGTAGTAAACAGCCGTTATTCGATAGTGATGGCAACATCCAAGAGAGCACGTGAGCTCGTTAACGGAAGACCTACAGCCATTAAGGATGCCAATCTGAAGAAGCCTCTTTCGGTCGCGATAGAAGAACTCGAAAAAGGTGATATCAAGATCGTTGCCGAGGACTGAGGAACGGTCGATGAAGTTTCTTCCTGTTTCGCTCGGATGCGATAAGAATCTCGTGGACAGCGAGCATATGATATCGGGACTGTGCAAGGCGGGATACGAGCTTACCGATGATGAGAATGATGCCGACATCATTATAATAAACACGTGCTGTTTTATTCATGATGCGAAGCAGGAGAGTATTGATACCATTCTTGAAATGGCGCGCCTTAAGGATGACAAACTTAAGGCTCTTATTGTTTGTGGGTGTCTGGGCGAGAGGTATAAGAGCGAGATCATAAAAGAGATCCCCGAAGTCGACGCCGTTGTGGGAACACTCGAAAAAAAGGATATGGCGGCTGTGATCGCCGGGATCCTTGATGAGAAAAAAACCGCACATGCTTCGGATGAGAGCGGCAGAGTGATCACGACGCCGGGGCACTACGAATACCTCAAGATAGCGGAGGGCTGCGACAAGCACTGCAGTTACTGCATCATTCCGAAACTGAGGGGACCGTACAGATCGGTCCCGATGGAGGAGCTCATCGCCGAGGCGAAGGAGCTTGCGGATAAAGGGGTAAAGGAACTGATACTCGTTGCCCAGGAGACTACGCTGTACGGAACGGACCTGTATGGGAAAAAGTCACTCCCCGAGCTGTTATGTAAACTATCTGAAATAGATGGGATCAACTGGATCCGTATTTTATACGCATATCCCGAAGAGGTTACGGATGAGTTGATCAAAGTTATGTCAACCAATCCGAAGATATGTCATTACATCGACATCCCGATCCAGAGCGGATCGGACGTGGTTCTTCGCAGGATGGGAAGACGCACTGATCAGGGTCAGATAAAAAGCGTAGTGGAAAAGCTTCGCGCAGCCATGAGTGATATATGCATCAGAACAACGCTCATCGCGGGCTTTCCGGGGGAGACGCAGGAGGATTTTGAAGAGACATACAGATTTGTCAATGAGATGGAATTTGACAGACTGGGGATATTTACATACTCGGCGGAAGAAGGAACGCCGGCGTATGATTTTAGCCCGCAAATTCCCGATGATGTAAAGAAGAGCCGGCAGGAAGAACTGTATGAGCTGCAGCAGGCGATAGCATATGAAGCTGCAGAAGCGATGAAGGATACGCGGCTGACCGTTATGGTGGACGGGTATCTGCCCGAGGAAGATGTGTACGTGGCAAGATCCTATAAGGATGCGCCGGATATAGACGGACTGGTGTTCGTGTATTCGGACCGGGAGCTTGTTACCGGAGATATGATAGATGTCCGCATCACCGATGCGAGAGAATATGATCTGGAAGGGGTGCTGATCGATGAATCTGCCCAATAAACTTACGGTTATGAGAGTACTGGCTGTGCCGGTGTTCGTTATATTGATGCTTGTCGAGATTGACGGACAAAGGTGCGAAGGCTGGTGCAAGTGGGTCGCGCTTGCAATTTTTATCATAGCTGCATTTACGGACCTGTTTGACGGCAGGATCGCAAGAAAGTACAAGCTCGTCACCAACTTCGGAAAACTGATGGATCCTCTTGCGGACAAGCTGCTGGTGTGTTCGGCGCTCATATGTCTTGTCGAGCTCGAGCGTATACCCGCGTGGGTCGTCATCGTCATAATCGCAAGAGAGTTTGTCATAAGCGGTATCAGACTGATCGCGGCAGATGACGGCGTTGTCATATCCGCGAGCAAATGGGGTAAAGTCAAGACGGTATTCCAGATGATCATGGTCGGATTCATGATAGGAAATGTGGAGATGTTCTCGATCATCACGATGCTGCTTATGTGGATAGCACTTGCGCTTACGATCATTTCACTTGTTGA
>CADCPL010000062.1 GCA_902803305.1 uncultured Lachnospiraceae bacterium | reverse complement strand
GCAAATGCCGTATATTCGGTGCAGGAGTACCTGATTTGACATAGCAGATACATTCTGATATCCTATTCCAAGGTTGAAAATGTAACAATTTCGTAATAATTGTTAACAGGGGAGTTGCATCACGGAGGTTTTATGAAGAAAAGCATTATAAAGACTACGGCTGCTGCTGTACTTACCGCAGTCACCGTAACATGCTTTCCGATAAACGATATATATGCCGCACCGTCATTTGTTTTTCCTGCAGCAGGAGTAGCTCTTGCGGCGGGTAATGGCTGTTCCATTCAGGATATCCGTGCGAACGTTGCAAGAAATGCAGCAAAGCAGGGAGCGATAACGACTCACGAGAAGATCACGAAGAGCGAACAGAGTACGGTGGCTAAGGTGGAGACTCCTTCTTCGAAGGCGGTCAACGAAGGCCTTACCATTGACGGCGTGGCTGTTGTAGGATCTGCATCGGAAGGCGCAACTATCGAGATCACATCCGATGACGCGGCTATGACAAGCAGCGGAATGAACGGCGGTGACGACAGCGAGCTTGCAGAGACTGCAGCTCCTGAAGACGAGGCAAAGAAATCCGAAAGTGAAGCCAATCCTCAGATCGATGTCAAGCCTGAAATGGCTGATGTAGAGGAAGGCGAAGAGGATCTTTCCGATCAGGTCATCGCGGTCGTTGACGGATATGTAAATGTGCGTTCCATGCCTGATGAGAACAGTGAAGTAGTCGGAAAGCTGTACAACCATTCGGCAGGTACATGGCTTGATAAGCAGGGAGACTGGTACAAGATCGAATCCGGAAACGTTGTCGGAGTCGTTAAGGGCGAATACGTCAAGACCGGTCAGGCGGCTGTTAAGCTTGCGGCAGAGGTAGGGCAGAGAACGGCGGTCGTTCATACGACCACACTTAAGATAAGAGAAGAAGCGAGCATCGATTCAAGCGTGCTCGGTCTTGTTGCGAATGAAGACCAGTTGACCGTCATCGAAGAGACAGATGAATGGGTCAAGGTTAACATCGAGGAAGGTGACGGTTGGGTTTCCAAGGAATACGTCAGCATTTCCACGATCTTCCCCAAGGCTGAATCGAAGGCTGAAGAGGAAGCAAGACTTAAGAAGGAAGCTGCCGAGCGTAGAAAAGCTCAGGCTGCAGCGGCAAGGAGTGCAGGCGGCAAGAAGAAGAACGGCGGTAAGACCGGTGGCGGCGGCGGATCATACTCCGTCAGCGGCGGCGGACTCGGAGCCAGTGTTGCCAATTATGCTCTTCAGTTTGTCGGTAATCCTTATGTATACGGCGGAACCAGCCTTACGAACGGAACAGACTGCTCAGGATTTACGATGGGCGTTTACAGGAACTTCGGTGTATCCCTGCCGCACTCGTCAGGTGCACAGCGCGCGATGGGTTACGGTGTCGGAAGTCTTGCGGAGGCACAGCCCGGCGATATCATCTGCTACAGCGGACATGTCGGATTGTATATCGGCGGCGGACAGATCGTCCATGCATCGACAGCCGCAACGGGTATCAAGGTATCCAATGCTTCTTATCGTAATATTCTTGCTATACGAAGGATATTCTAAAAAACGAAGCAATCCGTATGATCATGTGGTATAATATATAAAACGGCTCTTAAAGGGTTGTGTCAGGTTTTCTATGGAAAACCTGACATGTAGCCTCAGCCCCTCGACGAAGTCGAATTCTAATGGGCTGAGGTTCGAGAAGAAAGGAGGCGCTTATATGGAATTTATCATAGTAGGAAAGAACATTGATGTTACGCCCGGACTGAGACAGGCGGTCGAGGACAAGATCGGAAAACTCGAGAGGTACTTTACCCCCAATACTCAGATCCATGTCACGCTGAGTGTCGAGAAGGACAGACAGAAGATAGAGGTTACGATCCCGGTCAAGGGAACGGTCATCCGCTCGGAGCAGGTCAGCAACGATATGTATGTTTCGATAGATCTTGTTGAAGAGATCATCGAACGTCAGCTCAAGAAATACAAGAACAAGATAATAGATGCCAAGCATGCATCGGAGAACTTCAGACAGGATTTCATCGAAAAAGATTATTCGGATGATGATGAGATCAGGATCGTTCGTACGAAGAGAGTTGATATCAAGCCCATGTATCCCGAGGATGCATGTGTTCAGATGGAACTGTGCGGACACAGCTTCTACGTATTTACCAATGCAGAGAACGGTCAGGTTTGCGTAGTATACAAGAGAAAGGGTAATACATACGGACTTATCGAGCCCGAAGTATGATTTAAGATGGATCTTGGAACCGTAGCACTTTCTGACAGTACAAAAGAAATAGTTATCATAGACCAGACGAAGCTTCCGGGCGAAAAGCGGATGCTTCGTCTGTCTTCTGTGGAAGAATTCTATAATGCGATCAAGAGGCTCGAGGTCAGAGGCGCACCTGCCATAGGTGTGTTCGCGGGATTTGCGATGTACCTGTGTGCATGCAAGATTGAGGCGGATGATTTTGACAGCTTCTACGCGGCATTTTCAAAGGACAGGGACTATCTTGAAAGTTCACGTCCGACGGCAGTCAACCTCAGCTGGGCGCTTGGGCGGATGGACAGAGTGGCAAAGGATCATAAAGATGAGCCGATACCTTCGATCCTCGAGGCACTAAAGTCTGAGTCGATCCTCATACAAAAAGAAGATGAGGAGGCCTGCAAAGCGATCGGAGAAAATGCACTCACTCTCCTTAAGCCCGGTTTTGGTCTTCTGACGCACTGCAATGCGGGCGCTCTTGCAACATCAAAATACGGAACGGCTACAGCCGCCATGTATCTTGGACATGAACGCGGCTACGATTTTCACATATACTGTGACGAGACGAGACCGCTTCTTCAGGGAGCGAGACTTACGGCTTACGAACTTGCGAGCGCGGGAATGGATGTTACGCTTGAGTGTGACAACATGGTCAGCGCTCTGATGGCATCGGGAAAGATAGATGCCGTTTTAGTCGGCTGCGACAGAGTTGCCGCCAACGGCGATACGGCCAATAAGATAGGAACGAGCGTGGTGGCTCTTACCGCAAAACACTACGGTATCCCTTTTTATGTGTGCGGACCGATGTCGACCATAGATCCGTCTGTTAAGGACGGCAGCATGATCCCCATTGAGGAAAGAGACCCTGACGAGGTCACATCCATGTGGTATG
Source organism: uncultured Lachnospiraceae bacterium (assembly GCA_902803305.1). Lineage (GTDB taxonomy): Bacteria > Bacillota > Clostridia > Lachnospirales > Lachnospiraceae > UBA2868. The sequence goes on along the minus strand of CADCPL010000062.1, from coordinate 714 downwards.
AGCGGCCGATGGCACCCGCCGGGATCAAAGTGTTCAATCCGGCATTTGATGTTACGGACCACTCGCTTATTTCGGCGATCATTACCGAGACGGGTGTATTTTATCCGCCGTTTTCTTTTGGCAACTAGTATTTAGGTCAATTCAAGTCTCTATATATTGTGTTGTAAAAATCCCCTCATTTTGATATAATTAATATTACGTTGTTTGACAAAAATTTAACAATCATTTTCGGAGGTATCTAAATGTCTAAAAAAGTCGTTATCGCAAGCGCTTGCCGTACAGCTATAGGTACGATGGGCGGATCACTTTCAACAACTCCCGCTGCCCAGCTCGGAGCAATCGTAATAAAAGAAGCAGTTAAGAGGGCAGGCATCAAGCCCGAGGATGTTGACCATGTTTACATGGGATGCGTTATCCAGGCAGGACTTGGCCAGAACGTTGCTCGTCAGGCTTCCATCAAAGCCGGACTTCCCATTGAGACTCCTGCAGTTACATCAAACGTTGTCTGCGGATCAGGTCTTAACTGTGTGAACCAGGCAGCGCAGATGATCATCGCAGGTGATGCCGATGTTGTTGTTGCAGGTGGTATGGAGAACATGTCAATGGCTCCTTTTGCACTTCCCCAGGGCCGTTACGGATACAGAATGACATGGCCGAGCCAGAGCCAGGGCGCTCTTGTTGATACCATGGTTAAGGATGCTCTCTGGGATGCAT
>CADCPL010000061.1 GCA_902803305.1 uncultured Lachnospiraceae bacterium | reverse complement strand
GCTCACGGCTGGTCACCGGTCGCAGTTCATCAGATTAATGTAAGCCTTGCACCCGGGGAGACAAGATCATTCGTCTTCGTTCTCGGCTACTGCGAGAATCCGGTAGAGGAAAAATGGGAATCAAAGGGCATCATCAACAAGAAGCCCGCCAAGGAAATGCTTGCAAAATATCAGACGGATGCCGACGTCGACAAGGCTTTCGGCAAACTGGTCGATTACTGGAAAGGACTTCTGTCCATCTACTCCGTCAGATCCGGCAACGAAAAAGTCAACCGTATGGTCAATATATGGAACCAGTACCAGTGTATGGTAACATTCAACATGAGCCGTTCCGCTTCATATTATGAGTCGGGTATCGGCCGTGGTATGGGATTCCGTGACAGTAACCAGGATCTGCTCGGATTCGTTCATCTGATCCCCGAGCGTGCAAGAGAGCGCATCATTGATATCGCATCTACCCAGTTCCAGGACGGCAGCGCATATCATCAGTATCAGCCTCTTACCAAGAAAGGTAATTCCGACATCGGATCGGGATTCAACGATGATCCGTTGTGGCTCATCGCAGGAACTTCCGCTTACATCCGTGAGACCGGAGACCTTTCGATACTTAAGGAAACCGTTCCTTACGACAACGACATGAGCGTTGCAACATCTCTCATGGAGCATCTGAAGCGCTCATTCGACTACATCGTTAACCATAAAGGTCCTCACGGTCTGCCTCTTATCGGGCGTGCCGACTGGAATGACTGTCTGAACCTCAACTGCTTCTCGGAACATCCCGGTGAGTCTTTCCAGACTTTCGGACCCTCGGAAGGACCCGTTGCGGAATCCGTATTCATTGCCGGAATGTTCGTTAAGTACGGTGAAGAATATGCTCAGCTGTGCGATGAGACCGGCGATACGGCGGAGGCCGAAAGAGCACGCGCCGAAGTTAAAAAGATGTATGACGCAGTCCTGAAGGACGGCTGGGACGGCGATTGGTTCGTCAGAGCATATGATGCTTACGGCAAGAAGATCGGTTCAAAGGAATGCGAGGAAGGTAAGATCTATATCGAGTCAAACGGATTCTGCTCACTTGCAGGTATCGGTGTTAAGGAAGGACTTGCCGAAAAGGCTCTTGATTCCGTCAAGAAGCACCTCGACTGCGATTACGGCGTAATGATACTTCAGCCTGCATATACCGTTTATCACCTGGAGCTTGGTGAGATCAGTTCATATCCGCCGGGATACAAAGAGAATGCCGGAATATTCTGTCATAACAATCCCTGGGTTTCGATCGCTGAGACGGTGATCGGACGCGGCGACAGAGCATTCGAGATATATAAGAAGACATGCCCGGCATATACCGAAGAGATATCCGAGATCCATAAGACCGAGCCTTACGTTTACTGTCAGATGGTTGCCGGAGCAGATGCATACCTTCCGGGCGAAGGCAAGAACTCATGGCTCACCGGAACTGCCGCATGGACTTTCACAAACATCAGTCAGTACATCCTCGGTGTGTATCCGACTCACAAGGGACTTCAGATCGACCCTTGTGTACCGCATGACTTCGGTGATTTCGAGATCACACGTAAGTTCCGCGGTGCTACATATAACATCAGCGTCAAGAATCCTTCAGGCGTTGAAAAGGGTGTGAAGTCGATGACCGTAAACGGAAAACCGGTTGACGGCTGCATCGTTCCCATCGAGAACGGAACAAAAGAATATAACGTAGAAGTGACAATGGGTTAACAATCCCTGCGATAAACGGTCGCACTCATGCCGAAATACTTACGGAACGCGGCCGAAAAATGTTCGACGGATGAGTACCCGAGTTCATCCGCGATCTGAGTAACAGACATATCCCCTGAGCGCAGCATGATAGATGCTGCGCTCATTTTTGCTTCCGTCTTTTTGTTTTGAAAATTCATCCCGTAATGCCGGATGAGCAGTCTCTGCACCTGACGCGTGCTCAGGTTAAGGCGCTTTGCAAGCGACTCTAAAGTGATCGTTGCATATTCATACAGGAACGCTTCCTCGATGGCAAGATACTGACTCTCATCCGATCTTGCGGACTGCCTGTCGGGATCGTTTTTTTCGGCCGAGCTGTTTCTCACACATGCGATTATTATCTGTTTGATCAGCGATTCAACTACAGCCCTGTATCCGATATTTTTATCGCGAAGTTCCGCGAACAGAGCCTTCATGAGTGCCGGGATCCCGTAACGGTCACGTCCGTACCAGTTGTCCGTTTCCCGGAACAATCTGAGCGGTGATCCTGTTTTTTTATCTTTTCCCAAGGCGTCCGACAGTTTCAGATATATACAGTATTCGCACGGCCTGTCTTTTTTATCCGGTATCATCGAATGCTGTACGTGCGGTCCCGTTATATACAGTGTCCCCGGACACAGTTCATATTCCGTCCCGCTTACCGTAACCCTGCCGCGACCTTCCGGGATATAGTGGATCTCGTAACTGTTGTCCGAATGCGCATGCATCGGAATGGATCTGGCGAACTTTTCGTATACGATATTCCCGACATACACGGACTCCCCTTCCATCATGAATACGATGTTCGGGTCCTGATATGCAACCTTATCGGTATCTTTTTTCTGTTCATTTTCGGATGATATCTTCATGCGATTATTTTAACATATTACCTTCGAAAATACGACATCTTCCTTCTCATCCTGTCACAAGATTCTCTTACCGCAAATGATACGTGATCATATAATTTAGTCATGATCGGATCATGTTGATCAAAGGTTCTGTAAAGTTTTCTACGAGAACTTTCAGTACGAAGACCACGCCTCCAAGAAGCAGACTTTAAATGGCGTGACTCTCAAAAGCGAAAGGAGAAGGTATCATGGAAGGAAAAATGAAAGGTGCGATCCTGCCCGGTAATTCCACAGTTGAGCTGAAGGAGTTCGATATCCCGAAGCCCGGATTCGGCCAGGTTCTCATCCGCACAAAAGCAACAACGATTTGCGGAAGCGATATCAGATGTATTTACAGGGAGCATACCGGCAAAGGCGCGGAAGGTTACATCCCCGGCATGATCGCGGGACATGAGCCCAGCGGTATCATCATTGAGGAAGGCGAAGGACTGAAACGTTTTAAAAAAGGGGACAGGGTCATCGTCTATCACATCAGCGGATGCGGCGTATGTAACGACTGCAGAAGGGGCTACTTCATCTCCTGCTCGAGCAAGTACCGTGCAGCCTACGGCTGGCAGCGAAACGGCGGCATGGGCGAATACATACTTGCAGATGAAAAGGATCTTATCGCACTTCCCGATGAGCTTACATACAAGGACGGTGCTCAGGTCGCATGCGGATTCGGTACCGTTTATGAAGCAATAGAAAAAATAGGTGTCAGCGGCAACGATGCCGTTCTCGTAACAGGTCTCGGACCCGTCGGTCTTGCCGCTCTCATGCTGTGCAAAGCACTTGGTGCCAATACCCTTATCGGTGTTGAGATGAACGACTACAGGATAGATCTTGCCAAGAAGCTCGGTCTTGTTGACCACGTGTTCAAGCCCGGTGATGATACTCTTGACAAGATCCTCGAACTTACCCGCGGACAGGGTGTGGAGCGTGCCATAGACTGCTCTGCTTCCGATCCCGGCAGGCAGCTTGCGATACGTGCAACACGCTCCTACGGCAAGGTCGCATTCGTCGGCGAGGGCGGCACATGCACGTTCAATCCGAGTCCCGATATCATTCACGGTCAGAAGACGATCTACGGTTCATGGGTAACATCTCTTTGGAGAATGGAGGAACTCGTTGACAGGCTCGTTCGCTGGAACATCCATCCCGACAAACTGATCACCCACGAGTTCGCACTCGACCAGGCAGGCGAAGCTTACGCTCTCATGGCATCGGGTAACTGCGGAAAAGTAGCTGTCGTTTTCGGCGATCAGGATGAAAAGTAGGGTGATCAAATGAGTGAAAAGATTACAAATGTTCCGTCATATGAATTGAACACAGGCGCGGTGATGCCTGCGGTTGGACTGGGTACATTCGGTTCCGACAAATATAACTCCGAAGTGATCTCGGCAGCCGTAGCGGGTGCCGTCAGAGCCGGCTATCGCATGCTAGACTGCGCGACCGTATACCAGAATGAGGACCGTATCGGAGAGGTACTTGACGGTCTGTTTTCAGAAGGTGTTGTAAAGCGTGAGGATCTGTTCATCACGTCCAAGGTCTGGAATGATGAACATAGAGATGTAAGAAAAGCGTGCGAAAGAAGTCTAAAGGATCTGCGGCTTTCCTATATCGATCTTTACTTTGTCCACTGGCCCTTCCCGAACTATCACGCTCCGGGTTGTGACGGCGACTCGAGAAATCCCGATTCGAAGCCTTTCTCGGTCGATGAGTTCATGGATACGTGGAGGCAGCTTGAGGCGCTGTATGATGAAGGACTCGTCAAAGCGATCGGTATGTCCAACATGACAGTTTCAAAGCTCGATCAGGTTCTTCCTCTGTGCCGCATCAAACCCTCTGCACTTGAGATGGAGTGTCATCCCTCATTCCAGCAGCAGGAGCTGTTTGACTATGCAAAGGCTCACGATATAGTTCCCATCGGATTTTGTCCCATAGGATCTCCTAGCAGACCGGAAAGAGACCGCAGTGAAGGCGATGTGGCAGATATGGAGCTTGACGAAGTGGTATCCGTTGCAAAAGCACATAATATCCATCCCGCACTCGTATGCCTTAAGTGGGCCGTACAACGCGGTATGTGCACTATACCGTTCTCGGTAAAAGAAAGCCAGTACATCTCAAACCTGAAATGCACGACTGAAGATCCTCTTACCGAAGAGGAAATGGAACTGCTGAAAAAAGCAGAACGCGGCTGCCGTCTCGTAAAGGGTCAGGTTTTCTTATGGCCGGGCGCGACCGACTGGAAGCAGCTGTGGGAATAGACTACAGGAGGATAATATGCTGAAAGGAATACCCAGGATCCTCTCTCCCGAACTGTTAAAAGTTCTGTGTGAGATGGGACATTCAGACAAAATAGTGATATCGGACGGGAACTTCCCCGCTGAATCGGTCGGAAAAAACTGTATAGTCGTACGCGCCGACGGACACGGTGTGCCCGAACTGCTCGATGCGGTATTATCGGTCTTTCCGCTTGATACTTATGTGGATCACCCCGCATCTCTCATGGAGGTGATGAAGGGTGACAACGTTGCGACTCCGATATGGGACACTTACGCCGATATCCTTGCAAAACATGACAAACGCGGCAAGAGCCTGATAGGACATATAGAACGCTTTTCATTTTATGAAGAGGCAAAAAAAGCCTATGCCATAGTGGTCACAGGCGAATCGGCTCTCTATGCAAACATAATGCTTCAAAAAGGTGTGGTCATCGAAGAAGAATAGCTACAGCATCAAAACTTTCTTCAAACACCATTTTTAACTCCCTTCCGGCGATCCGAACTTTGTGATCGCCGGTTTCATATATGTCGAAAATATCGCAGTCATCTTTAAGAGGTATCGAAACCTCCTGCGCACCTTCATGCTCAAACGAATGAACGATGACAAGTACTCTTCCGTCGCTTCCGTACCTGACGCCTGCCTGATAACCGCACAGTTTCCTGTTTGATGTCTGGAACGGTCCGAACCTTTCGGTCACACCGTTTGCGATCACTCCCGATGCTTTTTTATAAAACGTTGTTCCTTTATCGGTCAGATCCCACTGCTCTTTTGACAGATCATATACGTCGCCCGAAATACAGAGCGCGCCGTACATTCCCGCACATATCGAATATACGATCCTTTGGGGCTCATCTTCTTTGCGAAGTACCGACCATATCTGACTCTTTGACGGAAGAATGAGTCTCTGAAGATCAGCTGCTATGACCGGTATCTCCTTCTCCTCATGCGCATCCGAAAATGACAGATAATCCGCAAGAGCCATAAACGACGGCTCCAGTCTGTGCCCGCCGGATGAGCATATCTCTATCGCAATACCGGGCACCTGCTGCCTGATCTTAGAAAAGAACTGCTTTGTCGCCTCCATGCACTGTCTCAGCCCCTCTCCGGGACTATCGGAGCCATCACAGCCTATGCCGATCGTATCGTTGTAATCGATCTTTATATATTCAAATCCGTTATCCCGAAGAAGATCTATGACCTTCGCGGTAAGATATTCCGAAACCCATTTGCTTCTCATGTCCCAAAATCTTCTCGTTCCGGAAACGATGATCTTCCCGTCTCTTGTAAGAAGATGTGCGGCGTAATCCGTAAGTGCCGAAGAATCCTTTCCCACAACCTCGAGTTCGAACCATATGCCTGCCTTCATCCCGGCTCTGTTTATCTTCTCTACGACCGGGCGCAGGCCGTTTGGAAACAGGTTTTTCGCGACATTCCAGTCACCCATATTGTCCTGCCATCCGCATACTTCATCCGCATACCATCCGGCATCGATGACAAAGTATTCATAGCCTCTGCCTGCGATGACATCAAGTATCCTGTCAATGTTTTCCTCGCTCGGTTCGCCCCATGTCGTACAGTATTCGTTAAAAAAGAGCGGAAGTTCCTGCACCTTTTGACGATCCGAAAGATTATGTCTTTGCCCGTCAAGAAGCCTGTCGCACAGCATATCAAAGTCCGAAGAACATACCGTCAGGAAACACTGTGGTGTGATAAAGCTGTCACCGGGCTGAAGATTTTTTCTCCAATGACCGTATTCATAATCGGCAAGTCCCGCGCTGATGCTCAGGTTCTCATCAATGCGCACCGCCTCTATCTGCCATGAAGAAGAACACGCAAGAGCCATCCCCCACATAACGGATGCAGCCTTGTCCTCAACAGCCGCAAAGGGGAAAAATCCTCTGATCGGCATCGATCCGACGGTGCCGAATTTTTCACACCTTACACCGAAACGCGCCCACGATGGCTCGAGCATAAGATCTTCTATCGGATCCGCTGTGTGCCTTCCTTCCGCGCTCCATCGGCTGCGGAACCTGTGAAGGACGAGTCGTCCCGTGGCTTCGTCGTCCGCATACGGAGTGATACCCGACAGACAGATCGAAGACAGTGCCTCTATCATCACAGGCTCGCCGGTATCATTAGAAACTTTTGAATATACGCAAACAGCTCTCGAGCCCTTACTGAAACTTACAAAATGTTCTGCCTTTAATCCTTCATCGTTTTCAAGATATGTTATAACGCATATATCCTTTTCGCTCTCTTTTACATCCATTGACACATATTTCATCGACATCGTAAGAGCGCTGTTATGCCTTGTCATTCCGGCTGCAAATCCGATTATGGAAGCATCCCCCGAAGCCGATATCTGGACAAGCGGATCCGCGCCGCCCTTCTCCCATTTCGGCTCACCAAAAGAGGCAGGTACGATCGAAAACGATACCTGCCTTTCGTTGTTTATGATATAAACCGCATTCATATCCCCCATGGGGATGATCTTGATCTGTCTGTTTTCCATCAAAGCTTTCCGCCGCTTGTTGCAATACCTTCGATAAACTGCTTCTGGAAGAAAATGTAAAGTATGATCATCGGCACGCACGATATGAGTGCCGCCATCATGAGTTCGGGATACTTCTGCTGATACTGGCCGTTCATCTTGGCAAGCGCACTTGCAAGCGTCGTCGCCCTGTTATCGGGACATACGATCATCGGCCACATAAGATCCTTATATGCAAACACCGCAGTGAATATACCGAGAGCAACCATTGCCGACTTGGTAAGAGGCGCCATGATGAACAGGAACGTCTGCGGGATACTGCAGCCGTCAAGTCTTGCCGCTTCCTCAAGATCGCGCGGCAGCTGCATGTATGACTGTCTCAGAAGAAAAGTTCCGAACGCCGATACCAGACCCGGGAACAAAAGACCCCAGATCGTGTTTGTCATATGAAGCTTACTGACCATTATATACTGAGGTATGATATAGATCTGAACCGGAACCATCATCTGCATGAGCACAAACGCAAACATGACGTTCTTGCCTTTGAACTCAAGTCTTGCAAATGCATAACCCGAAAGCGTTGCAGTAAGTACAGCGAACAGTATACGCAGCGCAACCATACCGAGAGTGTTGGCATACAGTCTCACAAAATCCATTGCCTTGATGACGTTTCCGAAGTTCTGTGTCTGCCATACTTTAGGCACGATAACAAACGGATCTACCTGCATCGTTTCCGCGGTTGTCTTGAACGCCGTCAGGAACATCCACACAAAAGGAACCAGCATGGTGATGGAGACAAGAACAAGTATCGCATAAATAAAAATATGATAAGCCGTCTTCTTCATATCTGCCTCCTT
>CADCPL010000060.1 GCA_902803305.1 uncultured Lachnospiraceae bacterium | reverse complement strand
TTTTCAAAATCAAACTTATCATTTATGTTATCTCTTCAACTTCTCGTAACACCGATAGTCATTTGTCTTATCATTTCTCTTGTATTCCTGGGAAAAGAAATGAACAGCACATATTCGGATGCCGAGAAGTTGTATTTTGATACTCTTTATCAGGTTAACAGTAATCTTGTTAATGCTGACAGAGACCTGTATCAGGCAATGAATGCCGCACAACAGTATCTGAGCATTTCTTCCGCCGGGGATAATCTTCCTGCAGATGTTGCATCAGAAATGCTGGCCGGCAGGGTTGAGGATTATAACGATAATCTGTCCCAGACTCTTGAAAGAGTGACCGGCGCCACAAATATCGCTATGGCTGAACCTGATCTGTATACAGGAACGCTTCTTGACGGCAAGAGCTTCAAAGATAATTATGATGCTTTCAATAAAGACTATCAGATATGGCTTGATTCCTTTAATTTCCAGACAGGTGAAGGAGATCAGAGCGCATTTAATGAAACATTTGAGACTGCACGAGACGGAATATCCAATATGACGGATATAGTTGAGCAGTGGGCTGAGGCTTCCGAAGCTGCCGCCAAGGCATCCATTAAAAGAAAGGTAACGATCATCAGTATCGTATTCGGTATTATTGTAGCTGCACTCTATGTACTGATGATATTTACTGCCAAGGCTCTTTCGGATGCTGTTAAAAGGACTGCAGGCTCGATCGACAATATGGCAAAGGGTGATTTTGTCACACATCTGGAAACCGAGTCCCCTGTAAAGGAATTCAGGGAGATAGCGGAATCCGCCGAAAATATGCGTCATAATCTTCATGAGGCTCTCAAACTGATCGTAGGCAGTGCAACAAGTGTTGATGAGGGCGCTTCCGAGGCCAAGAACAGCATAAGCGACAGCCAGAGAGTTACAAATGATATATATCAGGCAGTATCGGATCTTGCCAACGGTGCTACATCTATGGCAGGAGATGTACAATCGACATCAAGCATTACTGTCAATATAGGAACGGCTGTTGAGACTGTACTTGAGGCTGCAAATTCGAACCTTGAAAAGGGCGGTGCAGTTATCGATGAATCCACACGTGTTCAGAATGAGCTCGGACAGCTCATGTCTTCGGGACAGAATACGAGAGATAAGGCTAAGCAGGTATCCGAATCCGTAAACGAGACCGCAAAGGTCGTATCACAGATCTCGCAGTCGGCAGAACTCATCATTTCAATCGCCAACCAGACCAACCTGCTTGCACTTAATGCTTCGATCGAGGCTGCAAGAGCAGGAGAGGCAGGAAAAGGATTTGCGGTTGTTGCAGATAATATCAAGAATCTTGCCGAGGAATCAAATGATGCGGCTAATGAGATCACCGGCATGCTTAAGCAGATATCGGATCTTTCGGAGAAGAACATGTCACTTACCGAAGATATCAGATCAGCTACAGAGGTCGAGGCAGATGCTCTTAACAGCATGAGCGAATCGTTTGAGGAAATGCTCATGATGCTCCGCCAGACCGAACAGGGTAACAAACAGATTGTTTCTCTTGTTAAGACGCTTGATTCCGACAAGAATTCGATACTTGATTCCGTTGAATCTCTTTCTTCCGTATCACAGCAGTATGCGGCTTCAACCGAAGAGACCAATGCTTCGCTGTCAATGCTCGACCAGAATATGGAAGATGTCGTTAAACAGGCCGAGAATCTCGAGAACATTGCAAACGGTCTGAGAGAGAATGTTAAGATGTTTACCATCTGATGAAATGACATCAAAGATCTATGATATATTGATAAATACACATAACATTAATATAAGGGATCGCTGATGCGAGCCCTTATATTATATGTATTATGAAACTAATGGGACCAAGGGGGCTCGAACCCATGACCTTTCGCACGTCAAGCGAACGCTCTCCCAGCTGAGCTATGATCCCGTATTTTTCTGTCCGATCATCCGGACAAACAGTATTATACTTGAAAATACGCTTGAAATCAAAACAATTATTTAAACTGACCGATGATCACGCAGGAGGATCGACAATGAAATTCAATCATATTAAGCCTATGTTTATACTGCTGGCTTCAGTTATTCTATGCGGATGTCGTCCCGCTTCCACCGGTAATGATACACCTGCAACCGACACTGATAAGTCTGAAAAAGTCATCCAAACGTCAGATGATAAAGATACGGATAAGGATGATACAAAAGAACCCGGTAAAGATCCCGAAAAGATCTTTTTCTCATATCAAAATAATGATCTGGAACTGAAAAATCCCTCTTCATCCGCCTTGATGATGGAAGGAAACTATTATTCGATCAGCCTGGACAGCAGTGACAGTAGGTTGTATCCTCAGCTTTCAAATGCGCTTGATACATATAACGCGGCAGAAGAGAAGAGAGTGACAGATGCCATGAGCTCCGCCGCACCTGATATGATCGAACTTCAGGGTAACGGTTTTGACGGATCCGGTGACATCTTTACGGATATTTATCTGCTTCGTGCCGATGAAAAAGCATTCTCATTCTGTATATTGGATTACAGTTTTCTCGGCGGTGCCCACGGTTTCACACAGTATTACGGATATTGCTATGATCCGAAGACAGGAGAGAGGATAAACTTTTCCGATATATTTAAGAGTACGTATGATCTTCCCGGAATCATAGTCGATGAACTTTTAAAGCAAAATGAAGATCTGATCGGATACTTTAAGGAATGTCCTTCCGACAAAGAAAACCTGCTTGCAGATATCCCTTCAAGACTCGAGAATGAGGCAAAAGGACTTGCTTGGGCACTCGATTATGACGGAATATGGTTTTATTTTGAAGATTATGCCATGGGAGCATATGTTGCAGGTTCTCAGGCGGTCAAGGTAAGCTTTTCCGACTATCCTGAAATATTTACAAATACATTTGTTAACTACAAAGCAGACGATGTACCGGATATAAAAACACAATACGAAAAGAAAGAAGACGCTCCCAAAACCGAAATACAGGCATCTGATCCCGGAAAAAACAGCGCAGACGATAATGATCCGTTTTTCGGTTTATGGATAGGATCTTTCAAGGAAAGGCAAGAAGCACTTGATCTTGTCGATAAACTGGATGAACAGGGAATTGAAGCTTACAGCATTTATACTCCCGAATATGAAAATCTCAACAAAGAGCCTTATTGGTGCGTAACCATCGGAAGATCCGGTTCCGAACCCGAAGCTCAGGCTTATATAGATGCAGCTCAAAAGGCCGGATTCCCGGATGCATATGTAAAATATACCGGAAACAGGCTCTGTAAGCGCATTTATTGCTATATATACGCCGGAAACAGCCTTGAGATCACTCCTTCAAAGGTAACAATGAATGAAGTACCTGTCGAGGAATTGTCGGGAACCTCATATTCCGAGGGTCCGGCAACTCTTACAATTGATTCAGCCACGGTATTTGACAAATCCTGCAATATGCAGCCGTTTACAGGTTACAAAGAAGGCATGTCGGTTCTCGACTGGTTCAACAAAGCAAATGAACCGGATCTGCTCGGCGTATTTGACGTAAGCATTACCGGCACGCATGTCGACGGTATCTACGGAAGTTATTGGTGGGACTAGGAATCCGGGGATAGAACATTGTTTTCGGAGATATGTATCTGTTCGCGAAAGACAGCTTTAACGAATAAATATACGGGCGAAATAATAGGATCAAAGGATCTCAGCAGAATCAAGCATAACCGTAAACGGACCGTCATTAATGAGTGATACCTGCATATCGGCACC
>CADCPL010000059.1 GCA_902803305.1 uncultured Lachnospiraceae bacterium | reverse complement strand
TGACGTTCTTGATTTTTCCAAGATCGAACAGGGAAGGCTCGAGATCATAAATGAGCAGTACGATACAACAGAGCTTCTAAACAATATAATCACGATGATCGGCGTTAAGGCCGATGAAAAAGGACTTGCTTTTGAAAAGGACATATCACCCGATATCCCTTCAAAACTCCTCGGTGACGAAAAGCGTATCCGCGAAGTCATGATCAATCTGCTCGGCAACGCCGTAAAATATACTCCCAAAGGAAGCGTTTCGTTCACCGTCAGAAGCGGGAAAACAGATAACGAGCATGTCATTCTGGATATCCTGGTAAAAGATACCGGAATAGGTATAAGAGAAAGCGACAAAAGCAGACTGTTCAAGCGTTTTGAAAGACTTGATCACAGCAAGACCGCATCTATAGAAGGAACCGGGCTCGGACTTGCGATAGCATCCAGTCTGGTCAAACTCATGGACGGATCCATAGAATGCAACAGCGTATACGGATCGGGTACCGAATTTACCGTAAGGATCCCTCAGGTGGTCATCGATCCCGCTCCGATAGGCGATCTGAGCTCTTCTTCGCCCGCAAAGGCAGCGGTAACTTCAGATAAGGAGCTGGCAGATCTCTCGGGCGTCAAGGTGCTTGTTGTAGATGACAGTAAAATGAACCTGAAAGTCGCATCGGGTCTTCTGGGGATACTGAAAGCCGAGGTGACCACATGCGGAAGCGGCATAGAAATGCTCGATCTTATCACAGAGACCTCGTATGACATAATACTGCTCGATCATATGATGCCCGAAATGGACGGGATCGAAACGCTGAAAAAGGCGCATGATCTTCCCGGCAGCATGAACACCGGCACGCCCTATATCGCTCTTACAGCCAATGCCATAGCAGGCGCGCGTGAAATGTATCTGGAAAACGGTTTTTCCGACTACCTGAGCAAGCCGATGAAGATCGAAGAACTCTCGAAAGTGATCACGGCCAATCTGTCTATCCCTCAATAGACTTCTTGTATTCCCTCGGCGAAAATTTGTAGAACTTCTTGAACGTCTCCGCCATGTAGCTGGCGCCTGAAAAGCCTGTCCTCTCGGCGATCTGCGACATCGACAGATCCTCGGACTGCAGCAGATCCGCGACCTTTCTTGCCCTGAAATGCATGATATACTCTATCGGACTCATCTGAGTGTAACGGTTGAATACCTGGTTGCACAGCGACTTGCTGACGCCGCCTGCAGATGCGACATCGGCGAGCGTGATATTGTTCATGTAGTTCTTGTCAACATAGTTCATCATCGCCTTCAGCACCTCATTGTGAACGTTCTTATTTACAAGATCATCCCCGGAAAAATCACCCGTCTCATTTATCCGGTTCATTATGATCTCCCATATCTCAAAAAACGTTTTTGTTATAAGAAATTCGTTTCCAAGCGCCTGCCTGTGAAGATAGAGCATGAGTTCCTGCATGTGTGCGGCATCCCTGTCCCCGCTCCTGAAATGTATAAACGGAATGCGTTTGTCCGTTATGACGGGAAGGACCGCCTTTGCCTCAACTGCATAATTCGAGCAAAGTATCCTCGGGTGAAGGACCGCGATTATGTATCTGCCTTCATGAGGAGGCGTGGAAAGCGAGTAGTGCAGCTGATCCGAATTTACGAATATCGTATCGCCTTTTTCGAGAAAAACTTCCTTTCCGTTGATAGAATATCCCATGCATGAGCTGTGTACGCTCAGAAGCTCGACATCCTTATGAAAGTGCGTGACCCTTTCCCATGTGCATCCGCTGTACACGTACCCATCGTGGATATACGACGAAAACGAAGGGTCATCGTAGTTGACTATCTCCGATCCGTCATCCCTTGTTCTTACAAGTCCTCTGTACTCATTTATCACAATCTTCCACGCTCCTTATAATATTGTTATCATTTTCTGGAATTTTATGACTATTTTTTCTCTCAGTAAAGAGTATAATCCGAACCATAAAGATTTTCAAGCGTTACCACACGGAGGAAATATCATGAAAAAAGAAATCGATCAGGCAATAGTGATGGAGAATGTCGTAAAAGAGTTCAAGGTCCTGAACAGGCACGAAGGACTCAGGGGCAGCATCCGTGACCTGTTCTCCAGAGATTACAGAACGGTGACTGCGGTCGACAACATATCGATCTCGATCCCCGGGGGTCAGATAGTCGGATATCTCGGGCCTAACGGCGCAGGCAAATCAACAACGATCAAGATGATGACCGGTGTTCTCGAGCCGACATCGGGAAACCTTATCGTCAACGGCTGCGTACCATATAAGAACAGGACAAAAAACTGCGAGAACATAGGTGTCGTATTCGGACAAAGGTCCCAGCTGTGGTGGTCTCTTCCCCTGATAGAGTCCTTCAGGCTCCTAAAGGACATATATCTGATACCCGACAGGCAGTACGATGAAATGATGAAACTCTATTCGGATCTTGTCGATCTGGAGCCGCTCCTTCACAAGACGGTCCGCCAGATGTCCCTCGGTCAGAGGACGCTCAGCGACATACTCGCGGCTTTCCTGCATGATCCGAAGATCGTATTCCTCGATGAACCTACGATCGGTCTTGATGTATCAATGAAGGCAAAGATACGTGATCTCATCAAAGAGCTCAACCGCATGAAGCAGACAACAGTCATACTGACAACACATGACATGGGCGATGTTGATGCCCTGTGCGAGCGTATAGTCATCATCGATCACGGCAGGATGATATACGACAACGATATCGATCATCTAAAATCATACTTCGGGTCTTATCGGATACTCAAGGTCCGTCTCCCCGGAGACATATGGGAAGAAACCGTGATAGACGAATCGAAGACGGATGTCATGAGCGTGATATCCGATTATCAGAAAAAAGGAAAGCTTCTTGATATCAAACTTGAAGAGATATCTACAGAGGAGGTCATCAAAAAGATATATGAGAACGAAACGAATGAACGCAAGAAAATATCTGGCATTGACAAGAGCAGGGATAATACAGGAATTGCAGTTTAGGATGGGTACCTTCATCACTGTCCTCGGAAACCTGATCTACCTTACACTCGTATACTTTCTGTGGAGATCGATATATGCTTCATCTCCCACCCCGGTCGTAAACGGCATGACTTTTAATGATACGATCATTTATCTGGTGCTTGCCACGGCACTTTTCAACTTCCTCGAGATGTATCTCGTATGGAACATAAGCCGTAAGATACAGTCGGGTGAGATCGTGATGGACCTGCTGAAACCGATGAGTTACCGTAAGCTGATGTTCTTTACATTCTTCGGAGACAACATCACGACTTTTTTCCTGACGTTTCTGCCCACGTTCATAGTCGTCTTTATATTAACAAAAGGAGCGATACCTGTCGGGACCAATCTGATATGGTTCGTGATCTCGGTCGGCGGTGCTCTTCTCGTGAACTATTTCATCGACTTTTTCGTGTCCACGATAAGCCTGTACACGGAATCGACGTGGGGCATAAACATCGTAAAGGAAAGCATAGTGCTGCTGTTTTCGGGAGCTACCATACCACTCGTATTCTTTCCTGAAAAGCTCCGCGTGGTTGTAAAGTGCCTGCCTTTCAGATGCATATACGATACGCCGCTCAACATCCTTCTTCAGAAGGACGGGTATACTCCCGGCAGCGGAATGTGGACAATGCTCGGACTTCAGCTTGTATGGTGCGTGGCTTTGTGCGCATTAACGGGTATTTTCTGGAACTTTTCCGTCAGGCGTATAACTGTGAACGGAGGTTGATAAGATGAATGAAGCAGCTATAGCTAATGCAAAAAGAGGGTTTTCATTTTACGCCCGTATATATCGCAAGATCCTGGTGCAGGATCTGAAGAGCAAGATGAGTTACCGCGCGGATTTTATCATTTCCACGTTCGGTATGATCATGACAAACACGGTCGGATTCATGTCGTTCTATATACTGTTTAAAAACTTTCCGTCGATAAACGGATGGAACTATCACGAGATGCTGTTTTTGTACGGGTTCTCGCTCATCGCGCTGACCCCGCTTCAGTGTCTGTTTGACAATAACTGGTCTCTTAGGTATTCGGTGGAGTCGGGTGATTTTATCAAATACTGCTTTCGCCCGATCAACATCTTCTTCTATTTCATTTCGGAGGTGTTTGATGTAAAGGGCCTGGGGCAGCTTGTTTTCGGTGTTGCGGTCCTGTCCTATGCGTGGTCAAGCCTCGCTATACCCGTAACGGTAGGAACGCTCTGTCTTCTCGTGCTGCTCCTTATAACGGCATCGCTGTTTATGATAGCGATCATGAACTTTGCCGCGGCGACATGCTTTTGGATGCTGCGCTCGGGATATGTCATGATACTTATGTTCAGGTTCAAGGATTACGCGAGATACCCGGCGAGCATTTTTGACGGCTTGTTCAGGATCATCTTCACCTTCGTGATCCCGATCGCATTCATCGCATACTATCCGGGACTTGTGATCCTGCATCCCGACAACATCCCGCTGCTGTCAAAGCTTTCTCCGGTCATCGGCGTTCTGTTTTTCTGGCTCAGTTACAAGTTCTGGATGCTCGGTGCCACGAGGTACGACGGGACCGGTTCGTGAGTATACCCAAAAGGTATCGTCACTCTTTTGTTATATGTATTTTACTATAATGACCGTCGGGTGTAGTATAAGGTCAGAAAGAGGGAACAACAGATCTCTCGGAGCAAAGGGTCAAGGGTATATGATAAAAGGAGGCGGTTATCATGTTAAAGAAGATAGTAGAATTTTTCGAAGAGTATTATGCAGAGTTCTCACATTCCGAGAAGTGGTGATAAGTAATGCGAAGGGCGGGTATCGGCAGATACCCGCTTTTTTCATTCATCATATAAGCCGGACATTTCCTTCAGCTCTTTCCTGAAGCTTTCTACAACGTCTGCCGGTCCGAGAAGCTTCACTCCCGGGCCGAGAGCAAATATCCAGCCCAGGAACTGATCGCTGACAGCCACATCAACGCTTGTTTCGGACCATCCTTTCTTTCCTGACGGCCGGATCGTTATATCCCCGCCGAATCTGTCTATAAACACACCCACGAGCTTATCCTCAAAGGCGATCCTGACTTTTACCTGCTCTCCTCCGTACATTCCGAAACTCATCTTGGAATACTTGGCAAGATTGAACTGTCTGAACTTTTCTTTACCTGCACGCTTCTCATCAAGAACTTTTATGCTCTTTAGCTTATCAACGCGAAAATGTTTGATGCTGTCGGCATCCTCGTCATATGCTATAAGATAATAATTCTCGTCATCCCATGTAAGCGCCCAGGGACTGACAACGTAAGGCTCCTGTCTGCGCGGAACGAGCATCTTATCCGTGTTCCACTTCATATATTCAAAACTTATACGGCGATTATCGGCTATGGCGCGATGAACGTCATCGACAACGTAGTAGATACTCTCGTTCATCGTTTTAACCCTGTCATGTACAACAACCTGCCTCTTCATCTGCGAGGCCTCGTACTTGCTCGCCATGCTCGTGAGCTTCCTGATCAGCTCATCCGACTTTTTCTCCGTAATGAACTTAGACGACTGTATCGCATCGACAAGAAGCTTAAGCTCAGCTATCTCGAACTTTTTCCCGCCGACATGATAGTAGTAATTTCTTCCCGCTTTCTCGCCGACAACGTCTATACCGAGAACACGCAGCGCTTCAAGATCATCATAAATACTCTTCCTGTCGGCGGTCACATCATAAGCCTTCAGGGACTCCAATATCTCCGGCATGGTGATCATATGCTCATCATCAGTCTTCTCGAGCATGATCCGGCTCAGGTAATACAGCTTAAGTTTCTGATTTGTTCCCTTTGGCACAGTATATCCCCCTACCGATATGAATGATCGTTTCCATCCTTGAGGCACTGCTTATCTTTATACATTTCCTTGTCGGCCCGGTCAAAGACCTCCGATACCATTTCATCGGTTTCCCGGTTATATTCAGCCATTCCGGATGCCAGTATCGGTCCCGATCCCGAGTGTTGATTCTCAAGCACCTGATCACGCAGTCTCTTCATCAGTTCCTCTCTTTTCGAGTAGTCGCCTCCGCGAAGGAATACCACGAATTCGTCTCCGCCTACTCTGAACACCGGGCTGTGGGCAAAAAGATCACACAGAAGTTTCGCGGATTCTTTGATATATTCATCTCCTGCCACATGACCTTCCGAATCATTGATCCTTTTCAGATCATTGGCGTCGCATACTACGATAGCAAACGGAAGGTAATCCACACCGTTATCGATATTGGACTGAACCGATGTTTCCAGTTCTTTATATGCAGTCTTGTTTTTAATACCGGTCAGTTCATCACGTCTTGCCAGTTCCTTCTCCGTATTAAGGGCTTTGAGCTGCTGTTTTTCTCTTCTTACCTCGGCATCGATGTTCTCTACACCGATTATAAAATGGGTGCCGTCGCTTGTCTTGCGAACGGTCATCCTGGCATACCGACCTCTGTTTTCGATCATGATCCTATAATCGATACTGTTTCTTTTGTGAGCTTTAAGAGCGCTGATCAAATGATCCCTGTCAATAAATTCCGTCACAAGCTCGCGATCGCTTTTATGGATCATCTCGGGGATCCTCCTCTGAGACTCGGCAAAGAAATCATCTCCGGACATCTGCATCTCAAGCTGACCGAATATATTATTGGTTTCATAACAGACATAACTGCTGTCCTCTATACTCACGTAATATATCACGTCATAGTTGGATGCAAGGCTTTCGGCGATCCGGCTGTATGTGATATGCTTTTTCTGATCTTCCAGACGCATCGTCTCGGCCGTGATCTCGTCATCTATATCCTTTTCATACAGAACAAAATGTCTGTCGTCATTGGCACGCCTTACCGTAAATCGAAAATACCTGGGATGACCGTCTACCATCACACGGTATTTATACGAATATGAGTTTCTGCCTGTCAGATTCTTCAGCATCGCTTCTTTACTGTACAGACTCTTGGCAAATTCCCTGTCGTCAGGATGTATATATCGTTCAATATTCTCCCGAGTCTCCGCATAAAAATCCAGGCCTGCAAAAGGAACATTCAATGATTCATATTCAAGGCTTGTGGAGAATTCCTTGTATTCTCCCGTTTCTATGTCAATGTAGTACATAGCCTCATAATCTTCCGCCAGACCTGTCGCTATATGGTCATAAACTTCCTTTTCCTTCTTTTCTCCTGCCTCAACGAATGAATGGATCACGCATATGCCGATCATGAGTCCCATCGCATAAAACGGATAGCCGGGATCAGTTATCTGCAATATAAGGAACAGATCCATTACAAGACATGTCAGTCCGACTGCGTTGTAACGGATCTTCTCCTCGCCGGACGATCTGCCGGCAATAAAAAGCATGTATACCGTAGTCACGAGATAAAGTGCGATCTGCAGAACGAAAGCAATATGTCTTCCGGTTTCGGGAACATAGTCATGATTTTCGTTAAACGAAAAGATAAACGGGTAAAATCTGTTGATCATAAGGTAAACAAGACCAAGCGTGAACATTGTCCACACGCCGTAGAGAAGTGCTTTACTCCTGCGCCCCTTCTTGTTCAGATAAGCGACCACATAACGCATCCACGTCAGCATCGTAAGGAACATGAACAGAAAGTAAAAGATACAATCCGAATACAGGAACGGGAATACTCCGTCTCTATCACGATATGCGTATAACAGGCCCCACGCAATGTCAGCGGCAAAGTACCCGTTCGCTGCTATAAGAAAATATGAGTAGCGTATATTTGCCTGCTTTGTCGTGCGATCCGCGGGCCGTATTTTGACGTTCCTTAGATCCTTATGATTGATTATCAGGTTAAGGATCAATGCCATTATGCTTATGATCGAATAGTACATGACCTTATTATTCAGCATTTTTCTCTTTTTTTCAATCCCTTATACAAAAAACAGCGCTGCGATCGCAACGCTGTTTTTTTCTGTTCCGAATACGGATGCTTCTTATTTCTCAATGAGAGCTGCTGCTGATCCCATATAGTTGATCGTTTCAGCTGATGTAAGGAACTTACCCTGAACTGTGTTGCCGTCCTCATCAAAGAAGAATACCTCTTCTGTTGAAGGTCTCTCGCAAACACCGAGGTTGAAGTGATTTCCTGTGTAAACATCCTCAACATCAAAGAGTGTCCACTCGTCACCCTCGTCATCCTTCTCGGTTGAAGCCTCATACTGTCCGCAGATAACATCACCACTGTCGCTGCCGTTATCAAATGCAAAGAGTGATACGTACTTGTTTCCGTCGGGGCCTGTAAACATCGTGAATACAAGCTCGGTACCATCATCGCTTGTTCCGTATGCACCGACATCAACCATGTTCTCGTCTACATCAAGAAGTGTGAATGATCCGTCAGATTCTGCATCATCTGTAGCTTCGGCTACTTCTTCAGCTACCTCTTCAACCGCATCAGTCTCTTCTGCTGCAGGTGCAGGAGCTGCCTCTGCCGCCTTATCGTCTCCGCATGCCGTAAGAAGTGCTGCGGAAAGTGCTGCTGTTAAAAGCATTGCAATAATGTTCTTTTTCATAATGTTCTCCTCCTCGTTTGATCGAGATTTTAAATATTTTGGGTCAAAACCTTAGGCATTATGCTCCTTATTTCAGAAAAAGTCAACAACTTTTTTACTCCTCGGCAATGTACCAGTCATCGTCGTCTTCATCGTAGTAATACAGCATATCTTCATACTCATCATAGAAGAACAAAATATCCGATTCATCGTCATAAAGATAGACATTACCGTCTTCATAAAGATACCAGATCTTTTCCTCATAATCGTATTCCCAGTCTTCCGAATCTTCGCCGGTATCGCAGGATCCCCATCCCTGCTCGTATGTTCCCCATCCGCACCATGAATCCTCAAATCCACTGTAGTCGCAGTAATCATTTGATCCTCTGGCACTGACAAATCTTTCGAGCCAGTCGATATACTTTTTATCAAATCCGCATTTCGAATATACGCTGACCAGCTGATCATAAAAGCTTCTGTCGCCGTACGGGAGCGAGACAGCCAGCCCGGTAAGCTCATTTTTATCCGAAGTATGTCCGAAATACGCAACACAGGCTTTAAGAGACGACCTGAGGTTATCCGTGGCCTCATCTTCCTGCCCCACGCTCTCGACAATGGACATCATGTCACTTACATAATAATTATCCATCGTGACCGGGCTCTCGTCATCTTCCCATGAATCAAAGAAACCCTCCATGAACCCTCTTCCGATGGCCTTGTGCATCTTACTGTAGTTCGATCCCAGAAGCTTATCCGAGTTCTTATACGCATACTCCGTCCATTTCTTCACAAGATCCGGAACAGCCCTCTCATTCACAAGTATCATCGTCGATGAACCGCCGTCCTCATCATCGTTTTCGTTCGCTGCTACCATTCCGTCAATTATCTTTTTACCGAGCAGCGGCGTGGATATCCCGGGATTTTCTTCGAGCAGCTTCATCCAGTCTGTATAATACCATCCGAGACCCGACTCAAAATCCTCCGACAATACGGCATACTTGCAGAAAGGCGCCAGTACATAGCACGTCTCAAGATTAGCCATTATACAGCAATCCATTCCGATGATATCAAATCCGATGTCCGAATTCTTGCGAAGGGCTTCCTGTATCTCATCAAGCGTAAGAGATTCCGTATCCGACTGCCATTCATCGTATCCGAATCCGTATACCGGACCGCCGCCATGATCCCAGAAGATCAGAATATATCTGTCGGCCGGGTAGTTTTTCTTACCAAAATCTATAAAATCGGACAGTGTCTCGGACTCGGTACAGTCAAGCTGACCGAGGTTATCTTTAACAAGCTCCAGCTTGCCTTTATATACTCTGTATATCTGGGATGTCTTTGAAGAAATGCCGTAATCCTGCCATCTTTTTGTTCCCATTGTCTGGACGATGACATTTACGTTCTCACCAATGCCCGAATCGATCATCTCGGACAGATCGGTGGTGGCTTCTCCGGCCTTTGTCTCAAGGTCGGATCCGTTCATATAGATCATGACCGTTGCGGACTTTGCATCGCTTCCGATCTCCACCGGTTCGATATCAGCGGTCTCATTTTCATTTTTTCGTTTTTGTCCCGATGCACTGTTTTCGGAATTATCTTCGGGTCTTTCTTCAGATTCTTCCCCGATCTCGTTTTCCGAATCTTCCTCTATTTCTATATCATCAAGTTCATCCGGCCACGTATCATCGCATCCGCTCAGCACCAGGATCGCCAGGACACCTGAGAGCAGAATGCCAAATAATCTCTTTTTCATACCATTCCCTTTTATTTCAAATATTCTTCCAATTTGGACATTGTGGCATCAAAGTGAGCTCCTATGAGCATCTCTCCGATGATATGTCCGTCTCTGTCAACAAAAAACGAAGACGGGATCAATTCTATATCATCCGTAATGTCGTAAATACTGTCACTTGTACGAAGGTTCATGAACTTTGCCCCTGCTTCATCCAATATCTCATTTGCTTCATCCGCATTAGTGTCTATTCCGTCATAAACATCACAGACTATACCGACGAGGTTGACATTATCCGGTTTCGACTCATAAAACCTCGCGTAGTCGCCCATTTCCGCGATGCACGGCCCGCAAAACGTGCCCCATACGTGAACCACCGTGATATCATAATCCGAGAAAACGCTCTGATCCACCGACTTCTTATCGAGAGTCTTTGTCTTGAATTTCAGTTGTTTGCCGGCAATCTGTGAATCGGGAATGCTGACAGCAGTACCGGCATTTTGGTCCTCTGCAGATGCTTCTTCCTCATCCTCCTGCAGCTGTGCTGTTTCCTGAGTCTCCTGCACATCCTGATCTTCATCAGCCGCCCAGGTCTCCTCCGTCTCCTGTACTTCCTGAGCCTCCTGATCTTCGTCGGTCTCCTGAACTTCCTGAATCTCGGTCCCGACAACATCGTCTTCATCATCAGGTATGTTAAAAAATATGATGAGACATATGATAAAAAGCACCCCAAGGGTTGACAGGACGGTAATGATCACAGTCTTAAGCTTATTCCACATAGTCGCATGCTACCTCCCGAGTTTTCATTCTACAACATTTTATCATAATATTGCACCGGTTAGCAGAAATTCTGTGGCTTACTGCAATCAAAATGTGATATGGCAAATGACAGAATATAATTAGCACATAAGAACGGTTTTCATATATTATCTTTCATATGGAAAATCCAAACGATCATGAAAGGAGTCTTACGATGTTTGATTTTAACTATTTCACACCCACCAAGGTGGTCTTCGGAAGAGGTGCCGAGGATCAGGTTGCAGGTCTTATAAAGGAATTCGGCGGTACAAAGATACTGATACATTACGGCGGCGGAAGCGCCATAGATTCGGCCAAAGCGATAGGCTACGGCGTTGCCAACGAAGGGGATGTGTGGGATTTTTACGACTACAAGAGAAAAGCGCAGGGATGTCTGCCGGTCGGAGTAATACTGACGCTCGCCGCAACAGGCAGTGAGATGAGCGATTCATCCGTTATAACCAAGGAAGACGG
>CADCPL010000058.1 GCA_902803305.1 uncultured Lachnospiraceae bacterium | reverse complement strand
GTCTGCCGCATCCGGCGAGCATTGCTATCATCACGATGATTGATATAAACAATAAGTGTGTTTTCTTCATAACAGGTGTCAACCTCTTTCATAAGATTATGTGATATAATTACACAGGAATCTGCGACTTGTCAATAACTATGATGTCGGAAGGATATTAAGATGAGCTTTAAGATATCAAATGCAAACATAGCTGAAAACCAGGTTGTGTTCATATATGAGGAATGTGCGTATCCCGGAGTTCGGACCGTCGCCGGATGGGTCAGGGATGACATGAGGAAGGTTTTCGGAGCAAGACCGATCGGAGTGGAGTATGAGAATTTTAAGGATACGGCTGACTTTTTTTCGTATCCTGTTTTCTTCGGAACTGTCGGAAACAGCGCCATACTTGAAAGAATAGCTTCGGGCGGACATCCTGAGATACTTGCGTCTGCGGGAAAGAGTGAAGTGTATTCGCTTTCCGTCATAGATGATCCGGAAATTGAAGGCTTCAGGTTCAGCTCGGCCATAGTCATTGCGGGCGGCGATAAGAGAGGGACGATATACGGCCTTCTTAAGCTTTCCGAATTACTCGGCGTCTCACCTTTTACAAACTGGCTTGATATAAAGCCTCCCAAACTTGATGAGTTTATACTTAAGAGCCGTGATTCGTTTGTTTCATGTGCTCCGTCTGTAAGGCTCCGGGGCTTTTTCATAAACGATGAGTGGCCCGCGTTCGGAACATGGTGTGAGCATAACTTCGGAGGTTTCAATGCAAAGGCATATGAGAAGGTATTTAAGCTTCTTCTCAGGCTTAAGGGAAATCTCTTGTGGCCGGCAATGTGGAGCAGCGTTTTTTCCGAGGATGGTCCCGGCGAAGCAGCCGTAAAGCTTGCGGATGAACTGGGTATAATAATGGGGACATCTCATCACGAGCCTTGCATGAGACAGGGCGAGGAGTACCGCCATCTGCGCGGGCAGGATTCGGTATACGGAGATGACTGGAGCTTTATCAACAACAGAGACGGGATCACCGCGTTCTGGCGTGACGGTATCGATAAAAGAAAAGACTACGAGAACGTATATACGGTAGGAATGCGAGGAGAGGCTGATACTCCGATACTCCCCGAAGGGACGCTTGCGGATAACGTATCGCTTCTTCATGATGTCATTAAGACGCAGAACGAACTTCTGAGTGAAGTCCTTGAAAAAGATATAAGTGATATCCCGAGGATGTTTGCGGTATATAAGGAAGTGGAGCCGTTCTACTGGGGAGACGATATGGCGGCCGGCCTTAAGGATGATGCGGTACTTGATGGAGCCACGGTCTTATTGTCCGATGATAATTACGGGAATCTCTGCCGCATTCCGGGAGACGCGGACAGAAGATACGGCATGTACTATCATCTTGATTATCACGGGGAGCCGGTATCGTATGAGTGGTTTAACACAAACCATCTTCCGAAGATATGGGAACAGATGACAAACGCATTCGATCACGGCATCAGGGATATCTGGATCGCCAATGTCGGTGATATATTTACGCATGAGTATCCTCTGGCCTTCTTCATGGATCTGGCATATGATTTTGACAGATGGGGAACCGCGGATAAGAACAGCAGTGAAAACTATACAAAAAGATTTGTTTCGCATAACATGGCATTTTTGCCCGAAACAGACAGGGATGATGCGGTAAGGCTTCTCCTCGGGTATACCAAGATAACCTCAAGGCGCAGGACCGAGGCGATGGACGAAAAGGCATATGCTCCTTTTGCCGACAATGAAAGTGTTGCTGCCTTGACCGAAATAGATGATCTGATGTCATGTTCAAAAAGGATATACAAGTCGCTGAAGGGAAATAAGGCACTCTCTTTTTATGAACTTGTACATCTTCCGCTTACCGGGGCTCTCAATGTCCAGAAGATGTGGATACTTACGGGACTTGATCATGCTTATGCCGCATTCGGATCTACATATGCAAATACTCTGGCAGCCGAAGTAAGAAAATGTATAAGAAAAGACCGTAAGATAGTTGACAAGCTTCATCGCGTGTCAAAGGGAAAATGGTATGGCATGGGACTGTCATCGCACATAGGGTTCAAACGCTGGTGCGAGGAAGAGTGCATGTATCCCGTGGTCCATACGGTTGAGCCGGCATCAAAACCGAGGCTTATCGTCAGCATAGCCTCAACCGGGGATCATACCGAGGGAGGATCATGGACAGGCAGGACGCTTGTGCTGCCTGATACGCTCGATCCGTTAAAATGCGGAGGATATATCGAACTGTCAACAGCATCATACGGAAAGATCTCATACAGTGTCACGTCGGAAGATGATTTCATAGATATAGTTGATGCGGGTGATACGATCGAATGCGGGCAGATACGCAGGATATTTATACTTGTCGACAGGATGAAGATAGGGGATGCGGGCTATGCGTCGGGTACCGTTAAGGTTTCTTCGGATGCGGGCAATGTTGTCATAAGTGTTCCCGTCAGCAATCCGGGATTGTCCGAGGGGTTTGAAGACAATACGTTCATGCTTTGGTCAAACGGCGAGATCGGGATGGATCATGTCACGATCGGGGCGGCAGATTTTGCGCTAAGATCGGATTATGACACTGCATCGTTTGAGGTGATAAAGGGCTACGGCAGATCGGGATCTGCGATCAAAGTCTATCCGCAGAACATGTCGTTTGCCCCGATGTGCGCACCGACGGTGACATATAAGGTGATCATGAGCAGGGCGGGAAAGTACATAGTAAGGATATTTACGAGCCCGGCCAATCCGGAAGGTGCGGATCAGAAGCTTTATTTTGGTATATCAACACTTGATGCCGATCTTTCCAGGGTCAATATGCTGCCGGATGATTACAGGCAGGGACCCGGGAACAAGGCGTGGGAAAAGGGTGTGATCGAAAATGTGCGTACCCGCGAAGTGGTGATGTTCTTTAACGAAGGAGTAAACAATCTCCGCATAGGAGCGATATCACCCGGATTTGTACTGGAGAAGATAGAGATAGAGGAGGAAGATCATGGCAGGCATTAAGCTGGCACGCATCTTTTCGGACGGCGCCGTATTACAGCGCGGCAAGACCAATAAGATATGGGGATTTGCTAATCCCGGGGAAAAGATCAGTGTTTCATTTGCGGGAAACACATA
This sequence comes from uncultured Lachnospiraceae bacterium, assembly GCA_902803305.1. Classification (GTDB taxonomy): domain Bacteria; phylum Bacillota; class Clostridia; order Lachnospirales; family Lachnospiraceae; genus UBA2868. The sequence goes on along the minus strand of CADCPL010000058.1, from coordinate 10,334 downwards.
TGATACCGTTGCGGATGAAAACGGACGTTTTGAGATAACGGTTCCTGTGATGAAAAAGGGCGGACCGTATGTGATCGAGGCATGCGGCGAACACGGAGACTGCGCCAAAAGCAGCAATGTGATGATAGGTGACGTTCTCATAATGAGCGGACAGTCCAATATGGAATTTCCGATGGAAAGAGTCAGGGAAACATACCCGGATGAATGGAACGGTCCGTTTGACAAAGAGATCAGAACGTTTAAAGTCATGGAGAACGGCGTATTTACGGGACCGCTTACGGAAGTGGAGACCGGTGAGTGGAAAAGCCTTGACGCCGATACGATAGACGCTTTTTCGGCAGTTGGGTATTTTACGGCAAAGCATATCAGGCTAAAGGAAGATGTTACGGTAGGGTTTGTGGATATTACGCTTGGCGGAGCCCCGATTGAAGCATTTATGAGCAAAGAGGATCTTGACGGATTTGATGACGCACTGGCTGAGGCGGAAAAGTTTAAGGATGACGAGTACAGGCTCGGTATACTTGCAAAAAACGAGAGTGATGCAAAGCAGTGGAGAGACGGGCTCGACATGGCTGATATCGGCCTGAAGGAAGGCTTTGAAGACGGGAAAAAGATATTGGATGAAGGCTGCGATATAGTTCTTCCCGAATTTTTCTCGGATACCGAACTTGACGGGTTTACCGGAAGCATCTGGATAGCCAGAACCTTCTCTGTTCCGAAAGAGTATGTCGGAAAGCCGGCTAAGCTTTGGCTGGGTGCGATAACCGATTTTGACTGGTGCTACTTAAACGGTGAGTTTGTAGGATATACGGATTACTGTTATCCGCCGAGAAGATACGGAGTCCGCGAAGGGCTCATAAGAGAAGGAGAAAATACGATAGTATTGCGTATATGCATAGAGAAGGGATACGGAAGGCTCACGCCGGGAAAGCTTTACGGGCTGATCTATGGCGATGGTGTCAGGACAACCGACGGGTATATAGAAGGATTTGAGGGCGCGGATCACATAGAGCCGTTATCCGGAGTATGGAAGTATGTTATAGGGGCAAAATGCGCACCTTCAAAGGAGACGATATATGTAAATTGGAAACCGACGTCTCTGTACAACGGAATGATGGCGCCTCTTTCAGGGATCAGTGTGAAAGCATTTGCATTCTATCAGGGAGAATCGAACTGCGGAAACAGTCATGAGTATCCTGTTCTTACGGAAAGGTTTGTGACACGTATCCGCAGCATGTGGGGAGATATCCCGTATATTTGCGTACAGCTGCCCAATTTTAACGACAGGATGGAAGAGATAACGTATGGCAGAGGAAAGGGCTGGAGAGGTCTTATGAAGGCTCAGGAGGACTGCCGGAGCATACCGGGATTCTACCTTGTAAAAACATACGGATGGGGTGAGCAGAATGACATTCATCCGCAGCGTAAAGAACCGATAGGAAAAGCCATTGCGGATGTGATCGCGCAGATCGTATGAAGAGGTATTTTTTTGAGGCCGGGATACCAACGCAAAAATTGACATCCTGCTTTAGTGTGCTATTATGTTAAACAGTATGTACACTGAAATGAATGCTTATGATGACGGTTTTCCGGTGCGGGTGTATGTAGCTGATATCACCGGAGCGGATCCGGGAAGGTGGTATGACGAGATGCCGCCGGAGCGCAGGGAAAAAACGGACAGACTGAAAAGAGAAGAAGACAGAAAGCGCAGTATCATGGCTTATGCGCTGCTCGGGTATGCACTGTCCGACCTGGCAAGGGAACGACCGGCGTTGTCCGAACTTTTTTCAAAAGACGGATTACCGCCGATCCTTGTTGATAAAAACGGTAAACCGTATTTTCAGGGACATCCGGTGTTCTTTAATATGTCCCATTCGAAAGACCGTGTAATGGTCGCTCTGTCGCCGCATGAAGTGGGATGTGATGTGGAACATAAGACAGCAAATGCGTTGGCTGTTGCGAGAAGGTTCTTTGATGAAAAGGAATACAACGCGGTTGCTGCGGCGACTGCCGATGAAAGCGACAGGCTGTTTCAGCGTCTGTGGACGCTGAAGGAAAGCGTGCTCAAATGCTGCGGCGAAGGTCTGAGACGGCCGCTCGGTGATTTTTCCCTGATAGGTAGGGACGGAAAAATAAAAGAGAGTATTGCATTGGACGGCAAAGAGGTGTATCACCTTATGTCCTACGAAGTACATGACGGGTATGCATACAGTGTGTGCAGCACCTATGATAAGATAGAAGAAGATATAAGATTTATCCCGGAATTGTGAGGAATGGTATGGCAACTGACAAGAATAAGGCAACGGAAAGCGAATATTTTGCAAATCGTCCGGTGACGATGAATGAAGGAAACAATCTCCTCCAGATAGAGGAGCATATGTATATTCTTGATGATGTTGAAAGACCCAACGTTTTCAGGAATATGTTCCCGTATTCGGAGATACCCAAGATCCCGTTCAATGACAGGATAGTGCCTCATAACATGCCTAAGGAAATATGGATAACGGATACGACATTCCGTGACGGCCAGCAGTCAAGGGCGCCTTATTCGACGGAGCAGATCGTAACGATATATGATTATCTCCATAAACTCGGAGGACCCAACGGGATGATCCGCGCAAGCGAATTTTTCCTTTATTCCAAGAAGGACAGGGATGCGGTATGCAAGTGTATGGAGAGGGGGTATAAGTTCCCCGAGGTCACAAGCTGGATAAGAGCGAGCAAAGAAGATTTTAAGCTTGTCAAAGAACTCGGCATGCCCGAGACCGGAATACTCGTCAGCTGCAGTGACTACCATATCTTCCTGAAACTTAAGATGACGAGGCGCCAGGCGATGGATCATTATCTGAGCGTTGTTCGCGACTGTCTCGAAGAGGGCATCTCGGTAAGGTGTCATCTTGAGGATATAACAAGAGCAGATATATACGGTTATGTTGTACCTTTCTGTCTCGAACTCATGAAACTGATGGATGAATATAAGATCCCCATCAAGGTGAGAGCCTGCGATACGATGGGATACGGAGTGAACTATCCCGGAGCGGTTATACCGAGAAGTGTTCAGGGTATAATATATGCCATACACACACATGGCGGAGTACCGTGCGAGTGTATCGAATGGCACGGCCATAATGATTTTTACAAAGCAGTATCCAATTCCACGACGGCATGGTTGTACGGGTGCTGCGGAGTCAATACGTCACTGTTCGGCATAGGCGAGAGAACAGGTAACACACCGCTTGAGGCGATGGTATTTGAGTATGCGCAGCTTCGCGGAACACTTAATGGTATGGATACAACGGTGATCACGGAGCTTGCCGAGTACTATGAGAAAGAGATCGGTTATCAGATCCCGCCGCGTACACCTTTTGTCGGAAAGAATTTCAATGTTACCCGTGCCGGCATTCACGCTGACGGGCTTCTTAAGAATGAAGAGATATATAACATATTCGATACGGAGAAGTTTCTTAATCGCCCGGTTCTCTGTGCGGTCTCGAACACATCCGGGCTTGCCGGCATAGCACACTGGATCAACACATATTACAAGCTGCCCGAGGACAAGCATTATTCCAAGAATGACGAGTTGATCACGGAACTTAAGAAATGGGTCGATGAGCAGTACGATGAGGGCCGTGTGACCGTTCTGACGGACGATGAGCTTGTACGCAGGATCGATGAGACAGCGGCTAAGCTTGGCATATCAAGTCCTTCCGACCGAAAAAACGCCTGAGAAACCAATCGAAAAAAAGCAGTCGGACACTATTGACTTTTTCCGGAAAGGGCTGTATCATATATTAACAAATGAATAAGTGTTCATATATTAAATTATATGAACTGCACATTTTTAATTTCGCGGCTCAACGCAAAAGAAAGGAAGGATCATCATGAAGAAAACATACGATATCGAAGTTGATTGTGCCAACTGTGCAGACAAAATGGAGCAGGCGGCTAAGAAAACAGACGGAGTAAAGGACTGCTCGGTCAACTTTATGGCGCTCAAGATGAGCGTTGAATTTGAAGACGGCGCCGATGAAGGGACCGTTATGAAAGCGGTACTAAAGAACTGCAAAAAAGTAGAAGACGATTGCGAGATATTCATCTAGTCCGGGGCAGGAAAGAGAAGACATGAACAAAAAGCAGAAAAGAGTCCTTGCAAGGATAATCATAACGACGGTGTTGCTGATCGTTATAGCCATAGTGGAGCCGCACATCGAAAAGTTTGCGCTCGCGCTATATATCATACCTTATATACTGATCGGATACGACATCATCAAAAAAGCTTTTAAGGGTATAGTTCACGGCCAGGTCATGGATGAGAATTTCCTTATGGCTGTTGCCACCGTGGGCTCAATGATACTCGGTGAATACCGTGAAGGTGTTATGGTCATGCTGCTATATCAGATCGGGGAACTGTTTCAGTCTTATGCCGTCGGAAAGAGCCGCAGGAATATCGCTGCCCTTATGGATATCAGACCGGATGTCGCAAACCTCGTCACACAGGAGAACGGTGTCGAGACGGTTAAGACGGTAAGCCCCGATGAAGTAGAGACAGGCAGCACGCTTGTGATCTCGCCGGGTGAGAGGATACCGATCGACGGTGTTGTGATACTCGGTGATTCGACAATTGATACAAGTGCTCTTACGGGTGAGTCCGTTCCGAGAACGATACATGCCGGGGATGAGGTAATAAGCGGGACCATCAATCAGAACGGCGTGATAAGGATCAGGACCACGAAAGCCTTCGGTGAATCGACGGTCACGAAGATACTTGAACTCGTTGAGAATGCGAGCTCGCAAAAATCAAGATCAGAAAATTTCATCACCAGATTCGCAAGAGTATATACGCCGTTTGTATGTCTGTTCGCACTTGTCATAGCCGTAGTGCCGCCTGTTATCAATATGCTTTCCGGAAACGACGCGAATTTCAGATCATTTATTTACAGAGCTCTTACGTTTCTTGTCATAAGCTGTCCGTGTGCCATGGTGATAAGCATACCGCTGGGGTTCTTCGCAGGTATCGGCGGAGCATCAAAAGCGGGGATACTGGTCAAGGGATCGAATTATCTTGAAGCACTTTCGAAAGTCGATTCGGTCATCTTCGATAAGACAGGTACACTTACGAAAGGCGTGTTCAAGGTCGTGTCAATACACAGACAGGAACTGAGCGATCAGCATCTTCTGAAATATGCCGCATACGCAGAAAGTTTCAGCACTCATCCGATAAGCAGATCAATAGTGAACGCATACGGACTGGAGGTCGACAAGAGCCTCGTGGCTGATGTGGAAGAGATATCGGGACACGGTGTACTTGCAACCGTATCGGGAAAGAAAGTGATAGTCGGAAACGATAAGCTGATGACGGACAACGGTGTAGAACCGGCACATTGTCATGACGGAGGGACCATCGTTCATATCGCTGTTGACGGTCGGTATGCCGGACATATCCATATATCCGACGTCATAAAGGAAACCTCGGAAAAAGCGATCAGGGATCTTCACAAAATGGGTATCTCCAGGACCATAATGCTGACCGGTGATGCGGAAAAAGTTGCCGGAAAGGTTGCGGCAGCCTTGTCAATAGATGAGTATCGCTCCGAACTGCTTCCGGCAGATAAGGTAAGCGTTGTTGAAGAACTGCTTTCCGACCGGAAGGGCAAAAAGGGATGTACGGCTTTTGTCGGAGACGGTATAAATGATGCTCCCGTACTTACAAGGGTAGATGTCGGTATCGCCATGGGAGCTCTCGGGAGCGATGCTGCGATAGAAGCGGCCGATGTCGTTATCATGGATGACGATCCGCTTGGCATCATAAAGGCGATCAAGATCGGTAAAAAGTGTATGCGCATTGCATACGAGAACATATATTTTGCCATAGGGATCAAGGTGATAGTGCTCATATTGTCGGCGTTCGGAATGACGAACATGTGGCTTGCGGTATTTGCCGACGTCGGGGTCATGATCCTAGCCGTGCTCAATGCCGTCAGGACGCTTCATGTACCTGATATTACCGATTGATTTTAAGTGTTTGGCAAATTATAATTTAGAAAAGATATGGACGATAACATGGATAATTCAAACATTTGGAGCGATCTTGCGGATCTGTTCAAGGTCTTCGGCGATACTTCCAGAGTCAGGATATTATATAAGCTGCTTGACGGGGAGTATTGTGTGAACAACCTTGCAGAAGAACTCGATATGACACAGTCTGCGGTGTCTCATCAGCTTAAGGTCCTGAAAATGAGCAAGCTTGTGAAGAACAGGCGTGACGGCAAGCAGATGTATTACAGCCTTGCGGATGATCATGTCAGTACGATCCTGTCCATGGGTATGGAGCATATACAGGAAGCTTTATGATCAAAGTTTTTTTGTGCGAAGACGAGTTCGTTGTTCGCGAAGGTATCAAAAAGAATATTGACTGGGCCGGGAACGGCTATGAATTTATAGGGGAAGCTTCCGACGGGGAGCTTGCCCTTCCTTTGATAAGAAAACTCGAACCGGATATAGTCATAACCGACATAAAGATGCCGTTCATGGACGGACTGGAACTGTCGAGGATAATCAGAAAAGAGCTTCCGTTCATAGAGATAGTCATATTGTCGGGATATGAAGAGTTTGACTATGCCAAGCAGGCCATATCCATAGGTGTGGCACAGTATCTGACCAAGCCTATCTCGGGAGACGATCTCTTAAGAGAACTCGATCTTCTTCGCGACAAGATCATAAAGAGCAAGGAAGAACGCGCGCTCAAGGAACAGTTCAGGAAAGAGATGGAGGAGAATGATCGCCGGGAGAGGAGCGAGTTGTTCAAAAGCCTCGTTTCGGGAGACAGCTCGGTCACCGAACTTCTTGAGAAAGCTCAGAAGCTCGGTATGGATCTTTCGGCTATGTGGTATAACATCATCCTGCTCTTTATCAAGTCGGAACATCATGAGATAGAGGAGTATTCAAAGAGCTCGGTAACGGTCGACGAGAGGATCAACGAGATAGCCTATGAGATGGGTTGTATAAGCTTTGACAGGGATCTTGAAGGAAGAGCTATCCTTATAATGGGAGATTCCGAAGAAAAGATCACGGACACTCAGAACGATATGATCGCCAAGATAGAGACTGTGCTGGCGGATTACGGTCATGTAAGATATTGCGGCGGTATAGGAAAAGCCGTAAACCGTCTGTCCAGACTTAACGAATCTTTTGAGGATGCCGGATGTGCGCTCGCAAACAGATTTTTCGTTACCGGCAGCGGTTTCTATCGCGCCAACAGGCACACCGGCGAAGATCGTATGACGGATGCTTCATTTGACATGAGCAATATCGATGCCAGGCGTATCGACAAAAACAACGTCACCAAATTCCTTAAGCTCGGAAATCTCGATGAGATACCTTTTTATGTTGAGGAATTTGTCGGAAGTGTAGGCAGTGATGCTTTCAATTCGTATATTTTCAGACAGTATATAGCAATGGATGTATTCTTTGCGGTTTCGGCATTTGTCGAGGAACTGCCGCCGCGTAAGAAGACCGATGCGATCACCGAGGTCACAAAGGATTCGCTCGAGAATGTGGAGAGTGTTAAGGAGTATATCTCGGGCATAATCGAGAGCGCGATCAGATGCAGGGACTCTATAGCCTCAAACAGGTATATGGAGATCGTTGACGAGGCAGTCAAATATATAGAAGAAAACTTTGCGGATGAGGATCTGTCGCTCAATCAGCTCGCCAGTCATGTTAATGTATCCCCCAATCATCTCAGTACGATCTTCTCGCAGCAGACGGGACATACGTTCATCAAGTATCTGACTGAATACCGCATGAACAAAGCCAAAGAGCTGCTCAAATGTACGAGCATGCGATCGAGTGAGATAAGTGAGGCCGTGGGATACAAGGATCCGCATTATTTTTCGTATATGTTCAAGAAGACAGTCGGCATGACTCCGACCAATTACAGAGGCGGAAGAGAAAGCGATGAGGAAGAAGGATGAACAGGATCCGGAGTTATTTTCGAAACACTTCTCTTGCCACGAAGATACGGATATCGTATCTTCTTCTTGTTATCCCGCTCGTTATTCTGTTCATCGTATGTTTCTACATGCTGCGCAATTCCTCGCAAAAGTACAGCGATATGATCAGATCGGCCGTTCTTGCCGGTGATTTTTCCCTTGATTTCAAAAAAGATTATGATTATGAGACCTATCTTCTGATCGTCGGAAACAAGACCGTGGATGATACGCAGCTTTACGATCTTCTGGAAGATGCGAACAGGGTCGTCGACGGCCTTATAGATATCACACCGGAGGGTGAGAATCTGGCGAGACTGCGGAGCGTAAAAAAATACCTCGGAAATCTCGAAAAATACGAGAGCAGGATAGAAAAAAACCTGTCAGCAAATGCCGAATACGATCAGAATATGGAGATCTGGGAAAACGATGTTCAGATCGTTACGGCTCTTATCAAGGAAGAGATATTCCAGTATGTGTTTTATGAGATAAGAGATATGCAGGCGGAAAAGGCCGAAATGGATGAGTTCTATCAAAGAGCCATGACCGGCAGCTTTATCACGTTTGTGTTCTTAACTCTAATGGTCATATTGTTTTCCGTTTATCTGCCGGGCAGCTTTACAAAGCCCATCAAGGATCTTGTCGATGTTACGGACCGGATATCAAAAGGAGATCTTACGGTAAGAAGCTCCAATGATTCGGGTGATGAAGTAGGTACACTTGCCAAGTCCATGAATCAGATGATCTCCAAGATAAACGAACTGCTGTCTCAGATCACAAAGGAGCAGATCAGGATCAAGGAGACGGAACTGGAACTGCTTCAGTCACAGATCAATCCGCATTTTCTATATAATACGCTCGATACCATCATATGGCTGGCAGAGGGCGGAGATGAACGAAGAGTAGTGGAGATGGTCAAGAGCTTGTCGGCTTTCTTCAGGACATCCCTCTCAAGAGGAAGGGATATGATAACGATCCGGGAGGAAATGGTGCATGCAAGGAGCTATCTGGAGATACAGCAGTTCCGGTATCAGGATATACTTGAATATGAAATAAACGTATCACCCGACATCAATGAGTGTACGATCCCCAAGATCACGATCCAGCCGCTCATAGAGAATGCTCTGTATCACGGGATCAAGAATAAAAGGGGAGGCGGTAAGATAACCGTTTCTTCGGACAGGGACGGAGATGATATCGTCATATCCGTTTCCGATAACGGCATCGGAATGACACCGGAGAGACTTCGGGAGGTAACATCGGGTCTCGAAGGAGAGAGACCTTCTGACAGCGCCATATACGGACTGTATAATGTTAATGAAAGAATAAAGCTTAAATTCGGAGAAAAATACGGTATAACACTACATAGTGTATACGGACAGGGAAGCACCTGCAATATATTGTTACCGTCGCAGGAATAAAAAATCCAACCGCGCGGATAAAAAAATCAACCAAATCTTATGATCGGAATAAAAATATCAACCATGGACGTATTTATGTTCATGGTTTTTTATTTTCAAAAAAACTATCATTGGACCATCGGGTGACGGAATAGGTCCGTAACTCAGAAAATTATTCCAGGGAGGATAAAAAATGAAAAAGAAAGTTTTAGCAGCTATCATGGCATCAGCAATGGTTGCACTTACAGCTTGTGGCGGCGCAGCACCTGCAGCACCTGCAGCAGAGCCCGCAGCAACTGAGGAAGCAGCTCCCGCAGCAGCAGAAGAAGAGGAAGCAGCTCCTGCAGCAGCAGAAGAGGAAGCAGCTCCTGCAGCAGATTCAGGCGAACTCATCAAAGTTGGTATCATCAACAATGACCCTAACGAGTCAGGATACAGAACAGCTAATGATAAGGATCTCAAGGCTGCATTCTCAGAGGAGAACGGATTTGATGCATCTTTCGCATACAGCTTAAAGAACGACGAGCAGATCACAGCAGCTCAGAAGTTCATCCAGGACGGCGTTGATTACCTTCTTCTTTCAGCAGCTGATACAGCAGGTTGGGACAGCGTTCTTAAGGATGCACAGGATGCAGGTATCCATGTAATCCTTTTCGACAGAACGATCGATGCTGATCCTTCACTTTACAGCGCTTCTATCGTTTCAGATATGGCAAAAGAAGGACAGACTGCAGTTGATTGGCTTGCAAGCCAGAACCTTGACGAGTACAACGTAATCCACATCCAGGGTGTTATGGGTTCAGCAGCTCAGAAGGGACGTTCAGGCGCTCTTGATGACAAGGTTGCTTCAGATTCAGCTAAGTGGAAGATCGTTACACAGCAGACAGCTGAGTGGAACGCAGAGAAGGCACAGCAGATCGTTCAGTCAGTTATCGACTCAGGCGAG
>CADCPL010000057.1 GCA_902803305.1 uncultured Lachnospiraceae bacterium | reverse complement strand
GTTTATTTTTTTACGTCCGCGAGTGGATTCGAACCACCGACCCCTCGCTTAGGAGGCGAGTGCTCTATCCAGCTGAGCTACGTGGACCGATTACAAATATATATTGTATCACAGATTGCGGTCTGCTTACAATGACGATCTTACATTCTGACTTCACCCTGAAGCCAGATGTTTCCTCTAAAGCGGCGACCGATCTGCGGCTCGCCGAGTACATCTTTTTCATTGATGCATGTGGTTATAGGTATGCCGTTACACTCGAGCGTGAAGCAGTATACTTTTTCGGATGTAAGTGCGTTGGTCTCAAGCGTAAACCCGGTGATCAGACCGAGAACGGAATAGTGGTCGCATTCAACTCCGTTGGGCATAAAGTACGTATCCACGATCGAAAATACATCCTCCGTCATGATCCTCTTTGATACTGAACTGTATGTATCGATATCCTCGAGCGTCAGTTGTTCGATCGCTTCTTCGTCGCCTTTTCTGGCAGCGAACATGCGCTTGCTCCTGTCCGCAAAAGCCTTGTCCAGTTTTTCCTGCTGCTTTCTGTCCTTCTTGATCGGAAGCATTATCGTGCCGCCGAGTGACAATGCTGACAGGAATGTCGATGCCTGGAGCTGATCTTTTCCAGTCTCCGTCATCTTCCTCATGACTGCCATGCCGTTCTGTACGTAGTATATGATGGTCGCACCGAGACGGCAGTCTTCGCACATCGCAGCAAAGGATTCCTTATCGGCATGACGCTCTATGCATAGCTCCTCCGTTGTTGACACTTCCACACCCGATGCGAACGGGTAATAAAAATCAAGAGTAAGATTATTCTCATCATCATACTCTCCGCGAAGAGTTATCCCACACGAAGGACAATAGTTCTTGGAATACTCGACCATGATGGAGTTTCCGGTCTCAACGTAGTCCTTTCTGTTGGGACTGGATATCACATCATTGAGCATATCCTTAAGTTCTTTTTTATTATCTATCTTGGAAAAGCCTACGGCTCGTAAATACTTATGCATTATCGCTCCTTGGCATAATCGATTGATAACTCGTCATTCTCGAGAAGATCGATCAGTTTGTCTTCTTCATATTCTTTACCGCTCCGATCCTTTATAAGCTTGATCTTGGGACGGTCCGTAAAATGCTCGTTCTGTTCGATGACGATAGCCTCGTCACCGTTACTTAGTATAACCGTCGTTCCTACCGGATATGCGGCAATGAACTCAAGGAAATAGTCAACGATCCTGCCTTCGAATAATGAGTCACGACCGTTCCTGATGTACTCTATCGCCTGTCTGACGTTGCCTCTCTTTACTCCGATACCACAAAGCCTGTCGTCAAACGCATCGGCTATCGCAACTATCCTGACACTGATCGGCATGACTACATGCTTGAACGGATACCCGCTGCGATCGAGTCTTTCATGATGGAACAGTATGATCTTCTTGGATTCATTGCTCATCCAGGTTTCCTTCTCTACGGAAGAAAATCCGTACAGCGTATGCTTCCTGTATTCGAAAAGTGATTCGGGATCAAACTCTTCTTCGACATTGATATCCTGGTACGGAACCGACAGATATCTCAGTCCCATATCATGAAGAAGGCTACCGACACCTATATCATACACTTCCAGTTTGGACAGGTTCATCTTAAGAGCCGTGATGATCGAAAGTGATGCGACCATAACACTGTGGTCATAAAGGTCTCCGTTCCTCTCGCGGATATCATAGACTCTGTCCACGATCTCCTCACGGGAAAACATGTCATCAACGATCTCGTTTGCCGTTTCCGATATCTCTTCTATCCCACTGTCATACGTAACATACCTGTCCATCACATCATGGATCTTGTTAGAACAATCCGACTTGAGTTCCTCTTTAATGACCATTTTTTCCTTGGGAGAAAGAGTGGTCGGCTCAAAGATCTCGACCTCATTTATGCCGGAAGAAACCAGTGTCTCTATATGCTTCATATACAGACAGGTTCCTTCATAAAACAATGTTTGATTGTCGGACAGCTTTACCGGACTTGCAAGATACTCGCCACCGGTAAGCTCGCTAACATTTACTTTTTTCATGACATTTTCCGGTCATCAGGACTCCGAATTTCACTTCGTGAAATCCACCTCATGACAGATCGAACTGATAAGCCTCTGCGGACTGCGCAAGAGTAAGAGCTTTCTTCTCCTCATCTCCGAGAGATATTGCGCATTCACCGTTTACTATCTCTTTTGTATATACATAGCATCCTTCGCTCGAATGGATCGAGTTGATTATGAATCCGGTCTCATTATCATTAAGAAGCGCCACCGAAAACGAGAGCTTACCACCCATTTCCTTGAACGCATCATACTTGACGATACCGACTCTCTGGTAACATTCGCGAAGATTCTCGACTATCTTTTTGATGTCCTTCTTGTTTTTATCGATCTGGGTCTTCATGCCTGATATATCATCAAAGAGCGCACCGATCTCTTCCTCGAGACTCTCTGCTTTTCTGCCCTTCATGAACATCTGATAGCTTGTCTCCAGACGATTATACCTGATCAGCAGGAATACGAGCATAACTGCAAGAACTATTATAAGCACCAGCATTATTATGATCATTACTCCGGGATCTGATATTCCCATGCTTCCGAGTATCGAATTATTCATATTATTATTATACTCCTTTTCTTTTTGAGAGCCACGCCATTTAAATGCCACTTCGTGGAGGCGTGGCCTACGTACTGAAATTTTCTGACGAAAATTTAAGTACCTATATTAACATATCCAATATCTTCTGCAGATCATCCTGGTTGTAAAAATCAATCTCGATCTTACCGGCATTGTCACCTTTTGCGGTAATTGTGACTTTTGTTCCTATACTTGCTTTCAGTTTTTCCTCTATATCATGATAAAGGGCTTCCTGCTTTTCATTCTTTTTCTTTTCGATCTTGGGCTTGTTCTTGGCCTTGACGATCTTCTCTATATCCCTGACTGAAAGCTTTTCATCCATTACACGCTGAGCCAGTTCGTACTGCTCATCCGGATCTTCGATGGACAGAAGTGCCCTGGCATGTCCTGCCGAGATCATTTCTTCGATGATCATGTCCTGGACATTGGGTGAGAGCTTTAAGAGTCTCATCGAATTGGTGATGGCTGTTCTGCTCTTGGATACCTCTTCAGCCAGTTCGTCCTGCTTCAGCTTATGTTCCTCGATCAAAGCCTTATATGCCTTTGCTTCTTCAATCGGGTTAAGGTCTGATCTCTGTGTGTTCTCTATAAGTGAGATTACGGCTATCTCTTTTTCCGTATATTCACGGATGATAACGGGTACTTCTTTAAGGCCCGCCATCTTGGCTGCTCTCCATCTGCGCTCACCGGCAACTATCTGATAATAGTCTCCGCGATTGACTACAAGTATAGGGAACAGTACTCCGTGAAGCTTGATCGAATCGGACAGTTCCTGAAGTTCGTCCTCATCAAATCTCTTTCTCGGCTGATTACGATTCGGTTCAACCTTTGTTATCTTTACATATTGATCAGGCTTTGCGGCATTGGTATTTTCCTTCGCCGTCGGTTTGTCGCTTACGACTACCCCCTTCGGGATCAGAGTATCAAGTCCTTTACCGAGTCCTTTTTTTGCTGCCATTATTATTTCTCCTTTGAAAATCTATTTCAATTTACTTAGCGTTCTTCTTAATAAGTTCCTTCGCAAGATCGTTATAGCTCTTGGCACCTACCGATCTCGGATCGTATTCGGTGATCGGTTCACCAAAGCTGGGTGCTTCCGCAAGTCTGATGTTCCTCGGGATCACCGTTTCGAATACATACTGAGACAGGTTCTCCTTAACATTGTTCACCACCTGCTGCGAAAGATTTGTTCTTGAATCGAACATGGTAAATACCACGCCTTCGATATTGAGTACGGGATTCAGTCTTTCTCTTACCAGATTGATCGTATATATCAACTGACTGATTCCTTCAAGTGCATAGTACTCACACTGGATCGGAACAAGTACGGTTGAAGAAGCGACCATCGCATTGACCGTTAATGTATTAAGTGACGGAGGACAGTCGATCAGGATATAATCATATTCGTTCACTACCCAATCTATCTCTTCCTTTAATATGAATTCTTTTTTCTCTTTACCGATGAGCTCGATATCTGCTCCGGCAAGATTTACATTCGAAGGGATTACCGAAAGGTTCTTGCGTACATCCTTGATGATACAATCCTTAACGGAACAGTCTCCGAGCATAAGTTCATATACAGTGTTCTCTATATTGTTCTTCTCTATTCCGAAACCGCTTGTTGCATTTCCCTGGGGATCGCAGTCTATGAGCAGAACCTTTTTGCCCTGCTTGGCAAGAGCCGCCGACAGATTAATGGCTGTTGTGGTCTTACCCACTCCGCCTTTTTGATTTGCTATGGATATAATCTTTCCCATTACTTACTCCTACAATTGTTTCCTTATTTATATATGACACGAACATGATCGCTTCCGACCTTTTGACCCTGTCATCATTAAAAATTGACGTTAATGATTATCTCACAGACATAGTTGTTTTTCAATCCTGATTATTGTATGTGATATAGTATGTGGGATTTGTTTCACGAATCGAAAATCAATATGTGGTCATAAATGTTTCACGTGAAACATTATATTGTGTTTGTCGATGTGATCATAAAAAATGTTTCACGTGAAACATATAAGAATCTATTTTGTATATGCACGGATCAGATCGCGAAGATCAGCGATGATATTCTTGATCTCAAGTTTACATCTTATCCTGTCATTACCGAATATCTTTTCGCAGAACTCAACCTTATGACAGATACGTTCTACATCTTCTACAGGAACTCCTTCATAAGTTACCACCGGTTCTGTAGTTACCTCAGGTTCATCATCCTGTTTCTGAACTGTAAATTCTTCGGAAGAAGCTTCTCTCCTATCAAAGGCTTTGACCGATTTGAATAGTGCAGCAACTTCATCTTCTTTATCTTCGATTACTTCATCCTCTATATCTTCATCAAGAAAAGCAAAAGGATTGCGGCTGTTTCTTACAGTAGGACTATCCTCTTCGGATTCCTCCTTAAGATCTCCACGTAGAAGATCAAGTACTCTTCCAATCATCTCAGTTTTTCCGGCATAGTACCTAAGCTGTTTATCCGCTTCCTTCTTCTCACGCTCGAGCTGCTTTTTTTCAGTTTCAAGAAGAGTGATCTTTTCCGATGTGGCAGTCGACACATTTCTCGGAGAGAAAACACGGAAGTCCACATCTTCATTTCTCCGGAAAGTGGTTATCTGCTGATCGAGCTCATCTATCCTCATCGCATGCTCTCCGGATACTTCGGACAACTTTGCTTCCTCAGCAGAAAACTCCTGCTCAAGTTTGATAAGTATATCACATGCATCAATTAAGTCTTTACTTGTCATGATAATCTCCGCTATAAAGGTTTTCTTTGTGGCGTACCTGCTTTTCTCGGATACTTCTTATCTGTTGCTTTGATCTTTTTTATAAATACAAGTGACCTTTCATAGTCCGTACCGGGGATAGAAAACTTTTCAGTTCTGTCAGTCTGTCCACCGAGAATCGATATCGCATTTCCTGCCTCGGTAAGTTCTTCATCTATACTACCACTCTTGTACGAAATAAAAAATCCCGAATTATTTACAAATGGTAAACAATACTCAGAAAGTGTACGAAGATTGGCAACGGCTCTTGAAACACAAGTATCATATTTTTCCCTGAACCTATCTTCAAAAGCAATATCTTCTGCCCTTCCATGTACTGCCTCAATATCTGACAGTCCGAGATCGGATATCACTTCATTTAAGAATCCGATTCTCTTTTGCAACGAATCAAGAAGAGTAACTCTTGCATCCGGACACATGATCTTGATCGGTATTCCGGGAAAACCACCACCGGTCCCGATATCGATGATCTTCTTATCTGACAGATCCATATACTTAAGAACACATATACTGTCTGCAAAATGTTTAAAGTAAACATCTTCCTTTTCGGTTATGGAAGTAAGATTGATCTTCTCATTCCATGATATGAGAAGCTCATAATATCTTTCAAACAGATCGAGCTGTTCTTCTGATATACTTATATTCATCTGTGAAAGACAATCGGTAAATCCACTCATACTTACTTTGCCTGAAGATATACAAGAAGGACAGATATATCGGCGGGACTTACTCCCGATATCCTGGATGCCTGACCTATCGACACCGGTTTCATCTGATCAAGCTTCGAAGCCGCTTCCAGACGAAGACCTTTGATCGATGAATAATCAATGTCCTCGGATAACTTTTTGTTCTCAAGTTTCTTGAAAGCTTCAACCTGTTTTTTCTGCCTCGTTATATATCCTTCATACTTTATATTTATATTTACCTGCTCAGTAACATCAGCCGGAAGCATCGGTCTGTTATCATCTATCGGAGCTATCAGATCATAATCAAGTTCCGGTCTGCATATAAGTTCCGAGAGAGGAACACCTGACTTAAGTGCGGTACTTCCCATCTCGCTCATGAACTTCTGAACTCTCGAGTTTGTTCCGACATATGTAGTGCGTAGTCTTTCGATCTCTTCCTCGATAAGAGATTCCTTTTTGATGAGTGCATTATATTCATCTTCACTTATAAGTCCGACTTCATATCCTTTTCTTCTCAAACGGAGATCCGCATTATCCTGTCTGAGGAGCAACCTGTATTCCGCACGACTTGTCATCATACGGTAAGGCTCTTTGGTTCCCTTGGTAACAAGATCATCAATTAGAACTCCGATATATCCTTCCGATCTGTCAATGATCATATAATCTTTTCCCAGACAATACATCGCTGCATTGATCCCGGCAACAAGTCCCTGCGCACCGGCTTCCTCATAACCTGAGCTTCCGTTAAATTGTCCTCCGGCAAACAGACCTTTTATCTTTTTGAACTGCAGACTGTGATGAAGCTGCAGAGGATTTATACAGTCATACTCTATCGCATATGCATTTCTTACGATCTTACAATTTTCAAGTCCCGGGATCGTTCTGTACATTTTGATCTGAACATCTTCGGGAAGAGAAGATGACATGCCGGCAATATACATCTCATTCGTATGTATCCCTTCCGGCTCCACGAACAACTGATGTCTTTCTTTGTCGGCAAACCTCACGACTTTATCTTCTATCGAAGGACAATATCTCGGACCCGTACCTTCAATGACTCCTGCATATATCGGTGACCTGTCAAGATTGTCCCTTATTATCTTATGAGTTTCTTCGTTGGTATATGTCAGATAGCAGCTGACCTGTTCTTTATCAAGAGATTCCGGATCAGTCGAGAATGAAAAAGGAACAACTTTCACATCTCCCTTTTGTTCTTCCATTTTGGAAAAATCGATCGTCCTCTTATCTATCCTTGCCGGAGTACCTGTCTTGAAACGATACATCTCGATCCCGTTATCAATAAGACTCTGTGTCAGATGATTCGCTGCCATCAGACCGTTCGGTCCTGTATATGTGATGGCTTCACCGCACAGACATCTCGCGCGAAGATAAGTACCGGTACAAAGTACAACCGCCTTCGCATAAAAAGTTCCGCCCGTAAAGATCTTCACTCCGCGGACAGCACCGTCTTCAACGATAAGTTCACATACCTCGGCCTGTTTGACAGTCAAGTGCTCCTGATTTTCAAGAACCTGTCTCATCGATCTTGAATAATCGGATTTATCTGCCTGGGCACGAAGTGAGTGAACTGCAGGACCTTTTGAAACGTTGAGCATCTTGGACTGTATATAAGTCTTGTCGATGTTCTTTCCCATCTCGCCGCCAAGTGCATCGATCTCCCTTACCAGATGACCTTTCGAACTTCCGCCTATGTTAGGATTACAAGGCATAAGTGCGATCGAATTGATACTGACGGTAAAGACAACTGTCTCAAGCCCCAGTCTGGCCGCAGCAAGAGCAGCCTCACATCCTGCGTGTCCTGCACCTACTACCACAACATCATATTTTTCTTCATAAGTAGTGTTGATCATTTTCCCATACAAAACTTGCCGAATATTTCCTGCGCAACATCATCACCTATCTGCTCACCGATCACACGGCCGAGTGATTCATAGGCGGCGGTAAGATCTACCGAATACAGATCTTCCGGCATATGCTCGGTGATCGATCTTGCCACACACAGAAGAGACTCGATCGCATCATTGATCGCTTCCTTCTGTCTTACATTTGAAATGAATATCTCATCATTATATTTGATGAGTCCTTTTGAATATTCATCAACTATGAACTGCTTCAGTTCATCTATGCCGGTCTCATCCTTTGCCGATACAACAATGACCGGATTATCGGTATAACATGATATCTCATCAACCCCGGTTACAGATCCGAGATCACTCTTATTAAGAAGTATCATGCATTTCTTTTCTTTTTTCCTGATAAACCCGAGTATCTCTTCATCTTCGGAAGAGAGCACTTCGGAAGAATCAATGACCATTATGATAAGGTCTGCATCTTCCGCGATCGAAAGAGCTTTCTTAACACCTATCTGTTCAACTACATCTTCGGAATCCCTTATCCCTGCAGTATCAACTATATGCAGCTGCACGCCTCCGATCGTGATATCTTCTTCGATCGTATCTCTGGTGGTACCTGCAATCTCTGTCACTATAGCACGTTCCGATCCGGCAAGTATATTAAGAAGGGATGATTTTCCGACATTAGGCTTACCGAGTATGACCGTTCTGACACCCTCCGACAGTAGTCTGCCGTCATTATAACTATCTGACAATTT
>CADCPL010000056.1 GCA_902803305.1 uncultured Lachnospiraceae bacterium | reverse complement strand
GTCGCATATCCCGCATATATTATATAACACACAAGCCCTGCCGCAAACCTGCCGTAATCATATCCGACCGGATAGCACTTCTCTGCGAAATACGTGCCTATGGCAAAGTAAACGATATACGTGATCGCAGTGGCCGCGGCCGCTCCCACACCCTGAAACCTCGGGACGAGCAGGAGGTTTCCGGCAAGGTTACAGCATATCGCCACGACCGATGCATAGTTGAAATACACCGGCTTCTTTTTAAACTTGACTCCCTGTCCCGTCATCTCAAACAGTATCGAAAGTACGGGCATGAGAGAGAGGAACGGGATTATGTTTATGGCTCCTCTGTATTTTTCTCCGAGTATCAGGACTATTATGCTGCGAAAAGCGGTAAGCCCGAACGCCGCAAGCATGCACAGGAACTGGACCTTCTGGAACATATCGGCAAAGAAAGGCTTTACCGTGCTTTCCTCTTCCTGCTCGTATTTCTTCATCGCGATCGGCGACCAGAATGCAACATACGTTATCTTCAGCGTCAGCAGTATGGACATTATCTGCATGGCCGAGGAGTATACCCCGGTCTCGGCAAAATCATTCAGGAAACGTATCGACCACTTGTCCATCGACGACAGGAGCCATTCCATAAGCAGCATCGGAACAAACGGTATACCGTACCGAAGGAGCTGCTCTGTTTTTATATCATGATCCGACGCAGCGTACCCCTTTCCTTTTCGGGCAAAACGGATCAGAAGGAACAGAGTCACGATTACAAGCGGAAGTGTCTGCGCATACAGACCGACCCTGAAATCATCGCCGAGGATATATACGAACAATACGATAAAGAGTATATACAATACCTTGGTCAGTATGTTCAGGTTCGAATACAGCTTCCCCTTTTGCTCCATCCTGATGTTCAGGAAAAGGAACCGCTCAAAGACCGATGCCAGAGTATACCCGATAACAAGAAGCGTGATATCAAGGCCGTCGCGTTCAAACATCAGATCGTTAAAGAACGATGCGAATATAAAATATACCGTCGTGATGACAACGATGAGAATAAGCGGCGGTCGAAGGCACTGCATGAACAGGCGCCTCCTGTCAACACCGTCGGTATAAAAGTATCTGATATATGACTGGTCCAGCCCGAGTATCGCAAAGATATATATGATCGACACTGCCGAAAGGAACAGTGAAGATCTGCCGAATTCCTCGGTAGACATCAGCCTTGTCATCAGCGGCAGCGATATGAAGCCGAGTATCAGAACAACGAAATTCCCGTAAAAGAACTCGATGAATCCCGCCAGTACGCTTGTTTTTTTATTATTGTTTATATCAGTATCCGCCATGGCTCATCCGAGTATCTCTCTGTACAGTCTTACGTGGCCTTCGATATTTTTGTCCGTCGTGTAGTTATCGGCATAGCGTCTGTAAAACATCTCCCTCTCTCTGTCTGCCTCATCGGGATGATCCAGCAGATACGCTATCCTATTTGCGAGCTTTTCGGGTCTGTCTATATCATAGAGATCATCCCTGTTTCCTATGACTTCGGGAAGACCTCCGACCGGCGTGGACAGTACGATGCATTTGCGGCTCATCGCTTCTACCGCCGCCTTTCCGAACGACTCGAAATTGCTCGTCATTATGAAAAAGTCGACGAGATAGTAATACTGCGCTATCTCGCCCTGGGAAAGGTCCTGCATATAGATGAGATTTTCCTTTCCTATCACATCCGTTATGCCGTCCCTTACAGTCCGTGCTATAAGTTCGTCACGGTCTTCATATACCGACAGAACGAGAGCTACCTTGAACTTTATGCCCTCCTTCGCGATCGCCGAAACAACGGAAGGTACGCGCCCCCAGTCCTTTTCCTCCGATATCCTTCCTGCAAATCCTATGACAGGCACGTCACCTGTTTTGTACGCGGTTTTCGCCTTTTTTCTTCCCTCGGGATCATACGCTGCAAACGCAGAGCTGATCGTATTGGGGATCACGGTGATCGGAGTATTTATCTCTTTTTTCCACAGGTTCGCATTGAACTGTGTCGTCGTGATCATACGCCGTGCATATTTCATCGTCTTCTTTATGCACAGCATGGAATGTTTTCTGTATCCGAAGCACAATCCTCTGTCCGTATATACAAAAGGTATGTCCGAAAAGAATCCCAGGACGCGAAGCGCCCCGAACGTGATGAGCGACTCCGACATCGACACGTGAATAAGGTCAGGCGCAGTCTGCCTGATTATCTTGTAAAACCATCTGATACGTCCGAGAAAGTTCGTGATCCTGCGAAGCTTTGACAGTTCCCTGTTCTCATCCGACGGATACGTGATCACGGTATACGGATAATCCGACACGGATGAAGACAGCAGCTGCGGGCAGGCAACAAACGTCTCAAACCCTTCTGCAGCTCTTATGCCTTCGCAAAGCGTCTTGGTGGATTCCTGGCCTCCTCCGGGAAGGTCTATCGGATATTCCATCAGATATAATATTCTCTTCTTATCCGCGTTTCTTCGCATCATGGTACCAGTTGTTTTTTAACAGTTCCGCCTTGGAGCACGGTCCGTCATCAAACGGTGTCGGCCGGCCGGCTTCAAGATTTTCGGCAAGTTCTATCACTCTTTTCGCAGCGACCTTCGGATTCCATTTTTCGTGCATCTGATCGTATGCATTTTTACCGAGAGTGCATCGGAGTTTTTCGTTTTTCAAGAGCCGCTCGAGCTTATCAGCAAGGCTTGCGGCATCCCCCGATCTGTACACGAATCCTGTTTTTCCGGGACGAACGAGCCACGGCGTAGCACCGCATGCATGGCTGGCAACTACCGCGCAGCCTACCCCGAGTGCTTCGTATACTACCGAACCCCAGCCTTCGAGGAAGTTGCTCGTGCACACATAGATTTGGGCATCAGCCATACGTTCCCTCGCCTCGTCGGGTGGCAGGAAGCCTTCAAATGACACTATGTTCTGAAGGTTAAGTTTCCCGGTAAGCTCCATCAGGGACTTTTTTTCATCGCCGTCTCCGATCAGCTTTACGCGCATGTCATATCCCTTTGAAGCCAGTATAGCCGTCGCCTTGATAAGAAGGTCCGCCCTCTTGAGTCTTATCATGCG
>CADCPL010000055.1 GCA_902803305.1 uncultured Lachnospiraceae bacterium | reverse complement strand
TTATGTATACCGATGTTCTCAAAGATCAGAGTATGTTTGCAGGAGGGGGAAATGCAATCAGATTTAATCATAAAAGAGAATGAACTGATCGATCCGGCGGACTATCCCGAGGATCAGCGCGATCTTGTAGAGGATTTTAATTCACGCATACGTCGTCTGACTGGTATCATTACCGGGATCGGAAAAGAATACCATACGATCTGGGTGATCAACGCCAATACCAGGAAGATGTATCTGTACCGTTCAACCGGGAAGAACACGAATCGTGATGCGGTTGAACTGGGATTGCGTTTTGACAACTACGACCGTTTTATCGAGGAATACGTGGACAGATGCGTCGTAAACAGCATTGAGAGCATACTGAGAGATACGAAACTGGATGTCGTGTTCTCACGTATCAAGGACGGGGAACTGTTTTCCCTTGATTATATGCGCCTGGCCGATGACGGGAATATGTCCTATCATCAGATGGCCTTCGCGCTGGCCGGACAGCCCGGGGAAACGGAGAATTTCATTCTGGCTTTCAGGGATATCGACAGATCCATTCGCAAGCATATTTCCGATAAACGTTATTTAAGAGAACAGCTGGATATCGTGGAGACACTGAGCCGCGATTACTACAATATCTTCAAGATCAATCCCAAAACAGGCGATGTGGTGATACTGAAGCTTGACGGTTATGTCACAAAAGGTATGGAGGGTGCGGGCGACAAGATCTATCCCTACGATGTGCTCTACAAACAGTACGTGAAGGATCGTGTGTATTCCGAGGATCAGGAATGGATGTATGATGCCATATCTCTTTCCACGGTCAACCAAAAACTTTCAGACAGTTCTGAGTATGTTTCCAGTTACCGTGTTATGGATAACGGCGAGGTACATTACTATCAGTTTACGTATATCCTGATCAACTCAAATATTCCGGGCAGCGATATGCTGGCCGCTTTCAAGAACGTGGACGACATCGTGGCCTCGGCCAAAGAGCGTCAGAATCTCGAGATCCTGGCCAGTACCGATATCATGACGGGTGTCCTGAACCGCGGCAGTGGTGAGCGCAAAGTGATCGACGCCATGGCAAACGACAAGCCCGGAATGCTCTGCATCCTGGATATTGACAATTTCAAGGATACCAACGATGACTATGGCCATAATGTCGGCGACAAGGTGCTGCGCGGTATTGCGAATGTGTTAAAGCTTACCTTCCGGGATGAGGATATCATCTTCCGCCTGGGCGGTGATGAGTATGCCGTATATGTTATGAATCTGAATGACGAAGAGGCCGGTAAGGCGGTAATGGACCGAGTCTTTAGTGAGATCTCCAAGCTAGATGTTCCGGAGCTTGGCGGAACAGATATCTGTGTCAGCGCAGGTGCCGCGTTCTTCAACGAAGGCGATAAAAGTTCCTTCGAAGAGCTATATAAACTTGCCGACAGTGGTGTATATGAGAGTAAAAAAGCCGAAGGAAGCGCACTGAATATCATTGCCGGATAAATGTACTTTTCATTTTCGCAATATCACCGGCTCCACTTTTCTTTCCAGAGTTTCATAATATCCGGATATTTCCCGGGAGACATCAAGATCATTGCGGTCACAATTCCGATCGCAGCCACAACAAGGTTGATCCAGTCGCTTTTAAGGAGTTCGGTGGACAGTCCGCCTGTTGAGGAGTAATGACTGTTAACAAGTCCGACGAAATCCAGTGTAAAGTGAGCGATCATTATAACCCAGAGATTGGCGGTACGAAGATATACAGCACCAAAAACCGCACCGACTCCGATGCAGTAGATCACCTGAAAGATAACTGCCACGGGATTTCCTCCCGCAAAAATATTGGTGATGTGTACTAAGCCGAATAACAGTGTCGACAGCCAGAAGATAAAGGGTATCTGTTTTTCGGACTTGATCGTTCTCATATAGTTGGCTATTCCCGGGCCTCGAAAGGCTACTTCCTCAGTAAACCCGGGAGCCAGAGCGGATAAGAAGGCAACAAGCACATTACCAAACCCAAATGTGTACAGATCAACGGCAGCGCCTATATAGTCGGCAAGAAGGAAAGGCAGCATCACTGCAGCGCCCCACAAAAACCCTTTTACACCGAGAATACCCTTGAATTCAGGTCTGAACCACATCGTGAATATTATTGTGGCAACAATAACTCCGACAGCCGCTCCTATTCCGGACTTGGAAGTGTATCCCGGGACAACCTTTGTTATGGGAGTGTCGATCACAGATGATGCAATAGACGAAAGAGCCATAACAAAGATAAACAGGACAAAATATCCGATGATCGGATGATCTAAAACAGTATGTTTTCTGGTCATTATTCTATCTTCCTTTCCGCTCCTCCAACAACCTTTCCAGAAGGCTCTTTGCCTCGTTAACAACCCTGTCATCTTTATTATATTTTACAAGGGTATTCAGCATGTCCTCCAGTTCCCCAAGATATATTGGTTCAGCCTCTTCTTCATTTTCTCTTTTTATGCTCATCCCGCTGCGCCACGGCGCCATCCCCGGTATAGCCCTGTCTATAAGTGACTGAAAGGAATCATTCATGCAATACAGCATTCTGAGTATCCGGTCATTTTCATCTGAGTCAAAAATCTCTCCTATCAGGTCTGTACCTCCATCCAGACACGTTCTTTCAAGAAGGCCATATTTTTCGGAATAATGCCCAAAGGATCCGCTCGTATCTTCCAAGCTTATAACACATGATATATCGTTTTTATAAAACATGATAGGAGTAAGACACAAAGCCTCCTGATCGAAGCCATATTCATGAAAAATGTATTCTCTGCCAAGATAGGACGCGATTCCCTCATATACATTCCCTGAAACGTCGGTGATCCTCACGCATTTATTATCAAATTCTCTAAGATCCATAACTTATTTTTTCCCCACCTTCGCAGTCTTCTAATTATACTACCTTAAACAAGATCAGTTTTAAATATGTATATTAGTGTTTGGTCGATAAAAAG
>CADCPL010000054.1 GCA_902803305.1 uncultured Lachnospiraceae bacterium | reverse complement strand
GTTCTATACAAGTACACTATGAATTATAAGAATGTACAGGAGAGGGTAGGTGATGTTATGGGCGGAAAAGATTTGGATTGGCCGGAGGTTGAACTTCAGAAAAAATTGAAGAAGGCAAAGGATAGTATAAAAAGAGAAAAACAACGTAATGATGCTTTAAAAAAGAAAATGAAGAACTGAAAGTGCAATTGGCAGCCAAAAGTTGAGAGAGCTCCCGATGTAAGGTGTGAGATTGAAATTGAAAACTATCCCCCTGTAGTGGTATAATAAACATATCATACAGGGGGATTAATTTATGGTTCTATACCATGGTTCGGAAAAAATAATAGATAAACCGGTTTACGGGAAGGGTAAGATTTACAATGATTTCGGAAGAGGGTTTTATTGCACGGAAAACTTGGATCTTGCCAGAGAGTGGTCTGTTGATGAAGATCGCGACGGATATGCAAACAGCTATGAGATCGATATTTCAAAGCTCGGTATCATAGATCTTAATTCTGAAGAATACTGTGTTTTGCATTGGATCACCATTCTTTTGAAAAACCGTCAATTTGAATTATCAACGCCCCTTGCAAAAGAAGGGTACAGTTTTCTGACCGAAAATTATACGGTTGATGTCGATAATTATGATGTTATCAAAGGGTACAGAGCCGATGACAGTTACTTCTCCTATGCACAGGATTTTATAAACGGATTGATATCGGTAGCGCAGTTGTCAAAAGCACTCCATCTTGGGAATCTGGGGGAACAGATCGTTTTAAAGAGTCGGAAGGCTTTTGATGAGATCAGGTATACAGGTAGCGAAAGTGTTGCTTCAAGCGAATGGTACATCAGAAAGATGGATCGCGAACGCAGAGCAAGGAAAGAGTATTTTGCCATGAATAAGGATAAATATATAAAGGGTGACCTGTATATGCCAAGAATAATAGATGAGGAGGTAACAGCCGATGATCCGCGCCTACGATGAAATGTATCTCAGAAATGCCAGATCACTTCTGGCTGACAGCATTGATTATGCAACGTATACAGAAGGATATGACCCCAGTGAATACTATAATATGTTCATAAAATGTGATATTGCTCGCAAATATGAGAAGGGAGATCCATTCACGATATCGGGTATGTCCGGAACCGAGCTGGCGCTGCGTGTGATAGAAAAATACACAGGGGAATACAATCCAAAGGAAAGGATCCTTTATTCCGGAAGAAGCCGTGAATACTGGGCCGGATGGGCCATAGCATATTATCAGTGGTACAGTGCATGCAGCCTGATCATGCTAGAGGAACTGATCCCGTTTGATACGATCCTGCTTATGTACGACAAGTATCACGAAATGGATATCATGCATTTTGTTGACAAGATCGAGGAGATCAGGGCCGGCAAGCGGCTTAATTCCTATCTCAAGATGTATAGGGAACGTATGGGACTTAGCCAAAGTGAATTGGCTCATATTACGGGAATACCGATAAAAACACTGCAGCATTACGAACAGGGAACAAAATCACTTGCGAAGGCAAATGCTTCCTATGTCCTAGCACTTGCAAGAACCATCGGGTGCAGACCGGAGGAACTCTGCTCAATTCCATAAACAATGATACCGGTATCTAAGTTTATGATCTTAAAAAAGAGGATAGCAAGCCGTATGAATCCTAAGACCGCACGGAATAAGACCACCCCTCAGTAATCGTATCTCAGTCTACGTTATATCTCGTGCGTTTCTCGGCGCTAAGTGATGCATCCGGGAACTGTTTTTTTGCTTCTTCCACAAGCTTTTTGTAATCCTTGTAATACGTCCTTTTGATCTTGGTCCGATCGATGCTTAGCAGGATCGAGGCATTGTTCTTTAAGTACAGGATCCCGTCTTCGGCAAAAGCCACAAGCCCGTACCCGTTTGTTTCAAACAGGAAAACGCTGAGTCCGGTACATGCCGCCATCAGACCGTTTTCTTCATCACATACAATATAATGGATGTTCCCGTTGCCGTCCGTCGTTGTGA
This sequence comes from uncultured Lachnospiraceae bacterium, assembly GCA_902803305.1. Lineage (GTDB taxonomy): Bacteria > Bacillota > Clostridia > Lachnospirales > Lachnospiraceae > UBA2868. Next base: position 3,945 of record CADCPL010000054.1, on the reverse strand, counting down.
CATAGGCGCCTGTGTTCATGTCATAGATCCTGATGCGGTAATCATCACCCTGCACCAATACATGACTTCCGTCGTCCGTGAACGAGACGTAGGAGCGCAGATAGGATTCCAGCGGAACTTCCGAAACAGTCTCGAATGAAGTCGTATCAACTATCCTCATCATCCCGTCCTTACAGCATATCGCGATATAGCCGCCGCCGGGGCAAAGTGCCATAAAGTCCTTGTAATAACCAGCGGCAACAGTTCTTATATTTTCATCTTTAAACTCATACCTCTCTCCGGTCGATGTATCAAGCGCATAAAGCATCCCCGTATTGTCGGCGATGTAGACCCTGCTTCCGTCATCCGAAAGAAGAAGCGTACCGATGCTTTCCTCCGACCGGTATTCGAAGATACTCTTTTTGGCATCAAGATCAAATACCATGAGGGATCGTGACGTCCAGAACACGCATTTGTCCGCATTTCTGTTTAAAGTATATTCGACCATGAAATCGGAAAAACCGTGATCCGCCGGTTTGATCTGATCCTTATTTCCGGTTTTGGGATCAAGGATCGTTAGCCTATTTGAATCCCAGAAATATGCTTTTTGGCCTGTCAGTTTTATTCCTTTGACAAAGTCATTGCCCTCGTATGTACATGCTTTTGTGCCGTCGGCATTCATGATGGTGTAGTTCTCATAATCCGAATCGGGTCGTACGGCATAATATGTACCGTCGTCGGATACAGCTTCCACTGTCATCCTGTCGTTAAAGGTTGTGTAGTCTTCTATATCCGGCGCCTCATGCCAGGACACAACGTGTATCTCGGCAGACAGCAAGGGAAGGTATGCAATCTGTTCCTTCAGGACCACCCAGTTCGTGATGGATCCTTCCGTCCGAAATGTGTTTTCCGAGCTAATCCTTCCTTCGGAAAAATCAACAACGTCAAAATCACCCTGACGATACCCGACCCTTCCATAGGGTGCATCAAGTGTTACGGCAAGAGCGGTAGCATCTCCGGGAAGCGTAAGTGATGAGACGATATTGCCGGTGTTTTCGTCATAGGTAAAGGCCTCTGCCTCGATCGTGACAACAAGCTCACGATGTTCTGCATCGTCCTTGATAAATTGATGATCCTTGATCTGTATGATGAACGTCATCGGACTCTTTACATGCGCGGGCAGATCCGTAGACCACAGCCGTGTTCCGTCAGCCGTATACATTTCGGTCACAGCATGCTCAAAATCGCCACCGGGCTCGATCGCGTTACAGCTGACGACAGCGATATTACCGTCAACAGTTACACATGAGTTCAGATATGATTCTTCAGACAGGGTGATATCACGGAGTGTGGATTTTTTTATGTCATATACGGAAATATGCGCGGCGTTCATTCCCTCTTCGTAGTGCGGTACAACATACAGTCCGTATTCGGCGTTGTATGCTCCTCCACTGATGAACGGATAACCCGATCCGCTTTCGTAGCTTTCAAGGACATTACCGGTTGATGCATCAAGTACGAGAAATGAGTCCATCAGGATCACGACGAGCTTTCCGGTGTCAGCGCACAGATCACATTTTCTGACAATGTCTTCATACTCTTTTCTGTATAATACGCTGCCGTTATAGTCATATTTGATCAGTTCATGATCCGTAGTGACATATATGCCGGAATCATCGGCATCCGCACTGTAAACGGTTTCAAAATAGTTGGAATCGTTAAGTGCGGGAGCGATGCTCGCCATCAGTTTCCAGTTTTCGACATTCCAAACGTAGACCCTGTTACCGTTATCTATTGTGATCAGCTTATTGCGCCCTTCGTCGGAAGCAAGTTCTTTTACGGCCAATTGATGCTGAAGGATCCTGTCGTATGTCATCCCGTTTCCGCAGTCATAAGCGTAAAGAGCACTGGCGAGTGCATACTCCGCATCGGGAACGTAAGGCCGGTCATTGCCTTCGGAAGGAAGAGCTTCCATCGCGACAAGGACCGCATCTTCCCTGTTTCCGGAACGAAGCAGCGACATCGACTCCTGCGCGAAAAACCGGGACTGGTTTTCCTGCTTGCCTGTGTACTGAACAGAGATCTCTTCGGCAAGCTTTGACTTTTCATCCGCAAGAGCACTCTTTTCGTTTGCAAGCGCCGCTTTTTCATCCGCAAGAGCTTTCATTTTTGCAGCAACTCCGGCATTGTACAGTCCGAATGCGGTGCCTGCCAGTGCGAGCACAGCCGCCGCCGCGCTAATAATGGCAATGGTCCTTCTTATGATACGCTCCCTGTGGCGCTGTTTCAGATCGTCATACGCACATCCGATGACGGGTGCGGCAAGACGCAGTATCTCAGTCTTGAACTTTCTGTTCCGTTCCTTTTTATCGACGCCCCTTAAATCTGCAGCCAGTGGCTCTACCGGATTTCCCTCATCATCTGTCAGTAGCTGCGGAGGAAAGCTTTCATCAGGCTCACCTTCGACCAGTGCGGCCAGGATATGATTCCTGTCATGAAGCTCGATGAAAGTCTCGATCTCCTTACACACCCAGTATGACTCCGGAGTCCTCGGAGAACAGATAACGATCAGATATTCGCTTCCCTTGAGCGCTTCCGAGATATTGTCATCAAGATCGCTTCCGATCGGCAGCTCTTCCTGGTCCCTGAAGACGCGTCCCATCTTTGCTTTGCCGGTCTTATCGCGTACAGCCTTCGGTATTCTGTAAGTCTCAAGGCCTGCATGTATTTTTTTCGCGATCTCCATGTCAAGCTCGGAGTGCCTGTAGCTGATAAATGCGTCGTATTTCATAAAACAGTGATCATCCTTTCAAACAGGACTTCATTTTATCCTATCGACATGCAAAAGTGAATAATCAAATATGGTATAATTTACTCTGAACATCCGGGAACTTCCATGAAAAGGAGAGATACGCGTGGTCATATACTATTCGGCAACAGGTAATACCGAATATGTTGCAAAACAGCTCGCACAGCAAATTGATGATGAGGCAAAAGATCTTCTTGGGCGGATAAAGGAAAGGGACTATTCCGAGATATACTCAGATCGTCCTTTTGTTGTATGTTCGCCTGTGCATGTGTGTGAGATGCCTCATTTTGTAACGGATTATCTGAAGAAAGTCACTCTTTCGGGGAATAAGAACCTGTACTTTGTATTTACAAGCGGTGGCTATGCCGGGATCTCGGCAGCAATGGGAAGGAGGATCGCCCGCAAAAAGGGTATGATCTACTGCGGCAGAGCAGAATTTGTAATGCCGAGAAACTATCCGATCAGCAGGCGCTACCCTTTGCTTTCTGAAAAAGAGAACCGTGAGCGTATCAGAATGACGCGTGAGAGGATACCAAAGATAGCTTATCTCATCAAAAACGGAGAACGCCTCAGAGCAAGGCGTATCACATATGCGGAAAAGCTGATAACCTACCCGTTCACGCCGATCTGGTCAAAGTTTAAGCATACCTCGAAACCGTTTCATACCACCGATAAGTGTGTAGGTTGCGGAAAATGTATCAGGGTATGTCCGCTTAACAATATTACCCTTGTGAACAGCAAACCGAAGTGGGGTGACTTATGTGCCCACTGCATGGCCTGTCTGTCATGCTGTCCGACGCAGGCTGTCGAGTATGGTGATATCACCCGGAACCAGTACAGATATCGTCTGGATAAATTCTTATAATGCAAATCATTCCGGACGGATATCGAAGATCAATAACAGGTTAGATACCGTTGCAAACAGATGAGATAAAATGTTAGGCAGAGAATGCAACAGGAGGCAGTTTTCCTCCCCTAAACAAAACCCCATAATCAGCCGATATACATAAATGGATGTATGTCGGCTTTTTTGATGCGCTGTCGCGAAAATCACCCGCCAACGCATGCACCTTTTCTACATGATGCAAAGCGTACACTACATTAGAAAATCTTTACCCTCAAACCCAAGAAAATCGGCGACAAATCCCCTTAATTGT
>CADCPL010000053.1 GCA_902803305.1 uncultured Lachnospiraceae bacterium | reverse complement strand
TCGAGAGACAGAACAAGCGCTTTTTTGTGAACGCTGTCGAAGATGGCAAACAGGTTTTCGGCGGTAAGACCGTTATCACCCGTAAGCGCTTTTGCGATCACAAAGATAAGAGGGATGACAGTGAAACCGACAACCCAAAGCAAATATGGAATTGACATCACCTGCATTTTTTTTCTGTTCATACCGTACCTGCGGGAATATCATCCGGATTCATTATCTCTTCATCCTCTGACTGAGGTTTGTGCATTATCTGAAAATTATCCGGAATAACGCTTATGCCGACATTAGCGCCTACCGGAAAATGCTGTGTTGTCTGTGCCATGAAATTGATCCCGATAGCAGACTCTATCTGTATCTCATAATGAACGCCTTTGAAAATGATCGAGGTAACGGTACCTGTTGTCTGCCCCTGTGCCGGATCGGACAGTTCAACGTCCTCGGGACGGATAACAACGTCGACAGGTTCGTTTTTCTCAAATCCGGAGTCAACGCATTTAAAACTCTGACCGCCGATCGAAACAAGCCTGTCCTCAAGCATTATGCCGTCTATGATGTTGCTCTCGCCGATAAAATCAGCCACAAAAGCATTTATCGGCTCGTTGTAAATGCTTTCGGGTGTTCCGATCTGCTGGATATATCCCTGGTTCATGACTACGATCGTATCGGACATCGTAAGAGCTTCTTCCTGATCATGAGTAACATATATAAAAGTGATACCGAGCTCATTCTTGAGTCTTATGAGTTCGTACTGCATTTCCTGACGGAGCTTGAGATCGAGCGCACCGAGAGGCTCGTCAAGCAGAAGCACCTTTGGCTCGTTAACTATGGCACGCGCGATCGCGATACGCTGCTGCTGTCCGCCCGAAAGAGAATCCGGCATACGGTCTTCAAACCCGGGGAGATTTACAAGATCAAGGGCATACCTGATCTTTTCCTTTATATAATCATCGGATTTCTTTTTTATCTTCAGTCCGAACGCTATGTTTTCCGCGATCGTCATATGTGTAAAGAGAGCATACTTCTGAAACACGGTATTAAGCTGACGTTGATTGGGGGGAAGCTTCGTGATATCAACACCGTCAAAGAACACGTTTCCTATATCGGGTGTTTCAAATCCGCCGATGATACGAAGGATAGTTGTCTTGCCGCAGCCCGAAGGACCGAGAAGCGTAACGAATTCATTTTCTCTTATATAGAGATCGAGCTCATCAAGAACCAGATTGTCTCCGAACGATTTGGAGATGTTTTTCAGTTCGATAAGTTTCTTGCTCAACTTGGTATCCTCCGATAACAAATGTCTTTAAACATACAGTAAAGCAAATTATACAGCATATGATTTTGAAAATAAATGATTTTATTTGCATATTTGTTACCGAAAAAAATGATTCAACAATATGTAGCGGTTGACTTTTTGGATCAAAGAGCGGAAAATTACTCTGTATGAGTACGCAAGCAGTCAAGACAAAAGAAAAAGAAGACAGATTCGTTGCATATGTATCTACATATACAAGAAATGCCGAGATAGGTATCTATGTCTATGATATAGATGTGAAGAACGGCAGATTCAAGGAGAAGGATAAGGTGAAGATCACCAATTCTTCCTATATAACACTGTCCCATAACGGCAAGTATCTGTATGCGATCACGGATCTCGGAGTGGAGAGTTACAAGATCAAGGGTGACGGAACGCTCGTTAATACGGGAACTGCTTCCATCAACGGTATGAGAGGATGTTACCTGTCTTCGGACTATGAGGATAAGTATCTGTTTGTAGCCGGATATCATGATGCCAAAGTAACCGTGCTTAAGATAAATGATGACGGAACGGTCGGAGGCATAACCGATGAGATCTATTCTTCGGGACTCGGGAGCATCATAGAAAGATCGTTTCTGCCTCATGTAACGTGCGTTAAGATGACAAGGGACAATAAGTATCTGTGCGCATGCGACAGCGGAATGGATCAGGTCAAGGTGTATGAGTTTGATTCTACAACAGGCAAGCTCAAGTTTAAGGATATGATACACTGCGACCAGCACAGCGCACCGAGATATATCAAGTTCCATAAGAACGGTAAATTTGCATATATCATACATGAAGTTGCATGTAAGATAGACATTTATTCATATAAATGTGATAAAGGAATGCCGGATTTTGAGAGGATCGGATCGGTTTCGACACTGAATGATGATTACAAGACTTCCGGAAGCATTGCCTGTGCAATGAAGTTTTCGTTTGACCATAAGCTTCTTATGGCTTCGGTTGCAGGAAGTAACAGTGTTACGATATACAAAGTCAATGACAAAACGGGCATGCTCGATAAGAGACTGTGCCTTCCGGTTTCGGGAGATTATCCGAAGGATGTGGCCTTCTTCCCGGACTGTAAACATATTGTCAGCATTAATCATGAATCCGATACGATGAGTTTCTTCAATCTTGATCTGAAGAAGGATATCATCGTTCTTAACGGACCTTTTATGAAACTTCCAAGTGGAAACTGTGTGTTGGTGAATAAACTATGAGACCGCTTACTTATTACATTGACAGGTTAATAACGTTTGCGTATGTCGCTTCCCTTATAGGAGGTGTAATTGTCTGTACGACCGTGAGCACCAATGCGGCCGATTCAAACAAGAAGTATGTCAACATCAGGAGTGTGGCATCGGCATCGGATATAGATCATATGTCGGCGGATGATTTTCTCCTTGATACCGAAAAGGCAGCCGACAGGGAAGATCTGAAGGAATATCTCAATAAGCTGAAAAAAAACGGCGTTAACGATAATGCGGATGATGCTGACCCGGATGCGCTTGATGATGAAGCGCTTTGGGGTGATGATGAAAGCTCAAAAGACGACGAGCCGGATGATACGGATAAGGATCCGACTGAAGTTATAGAGATCGATCCCGATGACTGGCATTTGATGCTCGTGAATAAGCAGAATCCCGTTCCCGAAGACTTTGAAGTGAATCTTGCCAAGATAAACGGCTCGATGTATGCCGATGAGAGGATCATCGAGGATATATACAGGATGATGGATGCAGCTGCGGATGACGGTATAGATCTGATGATATGCAGTGCATACAGATCATATGACAGGCAGAGAGTTCTCTTTAACAACAAGATCAACAAGCTCATGGGACAGGGCATGACATATCTCGAGAGTTACAAGGTAGGCAGCATGAGCGTGACGGTGCCCGGAACGAGCGAACATCATCTCGGGCTGGCACTTGATATACTTACCGGTTCATATACTGAAATGGATGACGGATTCGGCGAGACCGAGGCCGGTAAATGGCTTGCGGCCAACAGCGCTGATTACGGTTTTATACTGCGATATCCGCAGGGCAAGGAAGACATAACGGGTATAATTTATGAGCCTTGGCACTTCCGATATGTGGGAGAAAAATATGCAAAGGACATAACTGAGCGCGGTGTGTGTCTTGAAGAATATTTAAAGGGCGGTCTTTGATGTACAGAGTGATCAGCACCTGCGGCAGGGCCAAGAGGAGTGAGTTTACGACCGTTCACGGAACGGTTCAGACTCCGGTGTTCATGAACGTCGGTACTGCAGCTGCAATAAAAGGCGCCGTTTCGACAGAGGACCTGAAGCAGGTCGGATGTCAGATACAATTGTCAAACACATATCATCTGCATGTTCGTCCGGGAGATGAGATAATTAAAAAACTCGGAGGACTGCATCGATTCATGGTCTGGGACAGACCGATACTTACCGATTCGGGCGGATTTCAGGTTTTTTCACTCGCAAGCCTTCGCAAGATCAAGGAAGAAGGAGTATATTTCAATTCTCATGTGGACGGACGCAAGATATTCATGGGTCCGGAACAATCCATGCAGATACAGTCGAATCTCGGAAGTACGATAGCAATGGCATTTGATGAGTGTCCCTCGTCACTTGCCGACAGATCTTATGTTCAGGCCTCGGTCGACAGGACGACAAGATGGCTCCTGCGCTGCAAGGCCGAAATGGAGAGGCTGAACGGTCTTGATGACACGATAAACCGTGATCAGCTTTTGTTCGGGATCAATCAGGGAGCTATCTTTCCGGACATCCGGATAGAACATGCAAAGCGTATATCGGATATGGATCTGCCGGGATATTCCATAGGAGGACTTGCGGTCGGAGAACCGAATGAAGTCATGTATAACATACTTGATGAAGTTGTTCCATACCTCCCGAAGGACAAGCCTACATATCTTATGGGAGTGGGTACCCCAAAAGATATACTTGAAGGAGTGGAGCGCGGAGTTGATTTCTTTGACTGCGTATATCCTTCAAGGAACGGACGCCACGGGCACCTGTATACGAACAAGGGAACAGTCAGGCTCCTTAATGCCAAATACGAGCTTGACGACAGACCGATCGAAGAAGACTGTGATTGTCCTACATGCCGCATATATTCAAGGGCATACATAAGACATCTTCTCAAGGCAAAAGAAATGCTGGGGATGAGACTGTGCGTACTTCATAACCTGTATTTCTACAATACGATGATGGAAGAGATCAGGGATGCGCTTGATAAGGGCGGGTTCGAGTCATATAAGAAGGCAAAACTTGCCGGTATGGAAGAGAATAATGAAAATTAGCCTTGAAACATAAGTTACAGTTGTGTATTATAAATCACAAAGTCATTTCAGAAGATTTTACAGACACGGAGGATAGTTCATGAATTCAGTATTGTTAACCGCAACCTCGGGCGGAACCGGAAATGTATTGCTTATGGTCGGATATATCGCGATCTTCGGTATTGCGATCTATTTCCTTATGGTAAAGCCTCAGAAGAAAGAGCAGAAGAGAATGGAAGCGCTCCTGTCGACGATGGCACCCGGGGATTCGGTCCTTACGACAAGCGGATTCTACGGTGTTGTGATCGACGTGATGGAAGACAGCGTTATAGTGGAATTCGGAAATAATAAGAACTGTCGAATACCCATGCAGAAATCCGCTATTACACAGGTTGAGAAGCCTGAGGATGCTGCGACCGGGGAATGATCCTTATATACGACGACTTAAGGATGTCCTCTTCGGACATCCTTAATATTTTAATTGAAAGGCGATTATCATGAAAAGTGATGCTGTAAAAAAAGGAAGTGCACAGGCACCCCACAGATCTTTGTTCCATGCTCTCGGTTTTACTCAGGAGGAAATGGACAGACCGCTTGTCGGTATCGTAAGTTCTTATAATGAGATCGTTCCGGGACATATGAATCTTGATAAGATCGTTGAGGCTGTCAAGATGGGTGTAGCGATGGGCGGCGGAACTCCCGTTGTGTTTCCCGCGATCGCCGTATGTGACGGTATAGCGATGGGACATATCGGTATGAAGTACTCGCTCGTAACAAGAGATCTTATTGCCGATTCGACAGAATGCATGGCACTTGCGCATCAGTTTGATGCACTTGTGATGGTGCCAAACTGCGACAAGAATGTTCCCGGTCTTCTTATGGCTGCTGCCAGGATCAACGTACCGACCGTATTTGTATCGGGAGGACCTATGCTTGCAGGTCATGTGATGGGCAAAAAGAGAAGCCTGTCATCGATGTTTGAGGCAGTGGGCGCTCAGGCGGCGGGAAAGATGACAGATGAAGAAGTATGTGAATTTGAACGTAAAGTGTGTCCCACATGCGGATCATGTTCGGGAATGTATACCGCCAATTCAATGAACTGTCTGACAGAGGCTCTCGGTATGGGACTTGCAGGAAACGGAACGATACCTGCCGTTTATTCCGAGAGGATAGCTCTTGCAAAGCATGCAGGAATGGCTGTGATGGAACTGTACAAAAAGAATATATGCCCGCGTGATATAATCACGAGGGAATCGATAATGAACGCACTTACTGTTGATATGGCGCTCGGATGTTCAACCAATTCGATGCTCCATATACCGGCTATCGCACATGAGATAGGATTTGATTTTGACATAACGATGGCAAACGAGATCTCGGAAAAGACTCCGAATCTGTGCCATCTGGCTCCTGCCGGTCCTACATATATGGAAGACCTTAATGAGGCGGGAGGCGTCCATGCCGTCATGAAGCAGCTTGCCGATGCGGGGCTTCTTAACACCGACTGTATGACAGTAACGGGAAAGACACTCGGAGAAAATCTTGTCGGACACATAAATAAAGATACAAGTGTTATCAAAACAATGGAAGAGCCGTATTCAAAGACAGGCGGGCTTGCCGTGCTCACGGGTAATATCGCTCCCGACGGATCGGTCGTTAAAAGATCGGCTGTTGCGGAGTCTATGCTCGTACATGAAGGTCCCGCACGGGTGTTTGATTGCGAGGAAGATGCGATCGCTGCCATCAAGGGTGGTAAGATCAATCCCGGCGATGTTGTGGTCATCAGATATGAAGGCCCCAAAGGCGGCCCCGGTATGAGAGAGATGCTCAATCCTACATCTGCAATTGCCGGAATGGGACTCGGAGAAAGTGTTGCGCTTATAACAGACGGAAGATTTTCAGGCGCAAGCCGAGGAGCATCGATAGGTCACGTATCACCCGAGGCTGCTGTCGGAGGTCCCATTGCTCTTATTGAAGAGGGGGATATCATATGTGTTGATATACCGGGTGTTTCTCTTAATGTCAAAGTATCCGAAGAAGAGATGAATGAGAGAAAATCAAAATGGAGACCCCGCGAGCCCAAGGTAAAGACAGGCTATCTTGCAAGATACGAAAAGCTTGTGACAAGCGGAGATAAAGGTGCGGTACTTAAAGCAGATTTTTGATAAAGGATAAGAGGTAGAAAACTATGGAACTGACCGGTTCTCAGATCGTAATGGAGTGTCTCCTGGAGCAGGGTGTTGATACCGTGTTCGGATATCCCGGAGGTACGATACTCAATATTTATGACGAACTGTACAAATACAGCGACAGGATCAAACATATCCTGACCAGTCATGAACAGGGAGCGGCACATGCTGCAGACGGTTATGCAAGAGCAACGGGAAAAGTAGGCGTATGTATGGCTACGAGCGGTCCCGGTGCGACCAATCTTGTTACGGGTATAGCAACAGCTTACATGGATTCCGTTCCGCTCGTTGCGATCACGGCTAACGTAAATCTTCCTCTTCTCGGAAAGGATACTTTCCAGGAGGTTGATATAGCCGGCGTTACAATGCCTATAACCAAGCACGGTTATATAGTCAAGGATGTCACAAAACTTGCGGATACGATCCGTAAGGCATTTGCGATAGCAAGATCGGGACGTCCCGGTCCGGTGCTTGTCGATATCACTAAGGATGTTACGGCAGCTAAATGCAGATACAGTAAAAAGGCACCGTACAATCTTGAGATACCGAAGAGATATTCGGATGCCGATATCGAAAAGGCCGTTAAACTCATTGAAAAGTCAAAAAAGCCTTTCATATATACCGGCGGCGGTGTTGTAATATCCGGAGCTTCAAAAGAGTTATCCGTATTTGCGCATAAGATCGATGCACCTGTGTGTGATACCCTTATGGGCAAAGGCGGATTTGACGGAACCGACGATCTGTACACCGGGATGATCGGAATGCACGGTACCAAAGCTTCCAATCTCGGCGTCAGCGAATGTGATCTTCTCATAGCAGTCGGAGCGCGTTTTTCGGACAGGGTAATAGGTAATGCAAGCAAGTTCGCATCAAAGGCAAAGGTTCTTCATATCGATATCGATCCTGCCGAGATCAACAAGAACATCAAGACAAATGCAAGCATTATCGGAGATGTGAAGGAAGTACTCGGGGTACTGAATTCCAAGATAGAGCGCAGGGAAAATAAGGAATGGACCGATCATATAAAACAGCTCAAGGAGCAGTATCCGCTCAAATACGATACGAATGCTCTTACCTGTCCTTATGTGATCGAAAAACTGTACGAAGCAACTAAGGGTGATGCGATCATCACTACAGATGTTGGGCAGCACCAGATGTGGGCAGCTCAGTATTACAAGTATACTCAGCCCCGTACGTTCCTTTCGTCGGGCGGACTTGGCACGATGGGATACGGACTCGGAGCATGTATCGGAGCAAAAGTAGGTATGCCTGACAAGATCGTGTGCAATATAGGCGGTGACGGATGCTTCAGGATGAACATGAACGAGCTTGCCACCGCGAGCAGATACAACATTCCGATAATTCAGATCGTCATCAACAATTCTGTGCTCGGAATGGTCAGACAGTGGCAGACTCTGTTCTATGACAAGCGCTATTCGAATACGGTACTTGCCGATAAGGTTGATTACTGTAAGGTGGCCGAAGCACTCGGCTGCAACGCAATAAAAGTGACCAAAAAGGAAGAAGTGGCCGGAGCACTTTCAAAGGCGATTGAAATGAAAGCGCCCGTTGTGATAGAATGTGTCATTGACAGTGACGATAAGGTATTCCCGATGGTTTCACCAGGGGCTGCCATATCGGATGTATTCGATTCGGATGATTTATGTAGATAGGAGGAGATTACGTTGGAAAGAGTGTATAACTTTTCGGCAGGTCCCGCAGTTTTACCGGAGGAAGTCCTCAAAGAAGCTGCAGATGAGATGCTAAATTACAAAGGAAGCGG
>CADCPL010000052.1 GCA_902803305.1 uncultured Lachnospiraceae bacterium | reverse complement strand
GCTCCTATGATATAATTGTGCAAAAAAGGAAGGCCGAATCATGAATGAAAGAAAACCCTCATCCGCTCCGACAGTATGCTCTGTGATCGCACTGGTTGCATCCGTGCTCGCTTTTATAAATGCACTCATCCTTGTCCTTATATCCGTTTTCGGTCCTGAAAGCGGCTCAGCAACCGCGCTTACAAACCGTGCCGTTTTCTTCGTTTCCGGAATGGTATTGTTCACGGCAGGGACATGGATATTTGGTATTCTCGGCGGATTTGCGGGATTCGTGATGCTGATAGTAGACCTTGCGATCAAGCGCGGGGCCATACTCTGGATGCCGATAGTTTCAATGATCCTTAGCACGATCAGCATTATCATGAGCGTTCTGGTGTATTAGATGAAGAAGATAATAACCGGATGGATACGGATCGTTTGCGGATTGTTCATCTTTGCATTCGGTGTCCATCTTACGATATTTGCAAATATAGGGCTTGCGCCATGGGATTGTCTTGGGATGGGATTGTCATATCATACGCCGCTGAACTACGGGCTTTCCATGACACTCATAGCGATAACGGTGCTTGGGATCGATCTTCTCATGAAAGAAAAGATCGGTTACGGCACCATCATTGATGCACTCCTGACGGGAAACTTCGTGCAGCTGTTCAACAGCATCAACCCCCTGCCCCTCAACGAAAACCTGTGGGCAGGGATCATCATAATGCTGACGGGCTTTGTGTTCATGGCGCTCGGCATGGCCGTTTATATGAAAAGCGAACAATGCTGCGGCCCCAGAGATGCCCTTCTTGTTGGGCTCGGAAAGAGAATGCCGAAGATCCCCATCGGCGTGGTCGAGATCATCCTTTGGGCGGTCGTTCTAGTGGCCGGCTGGCTCCTCGGCGGTCCCGTTGGGATCGGAACCGTCATAAGCACTTTCGGAGCCGGCGCTGTAATGCACGTCGTCTATTCGTTTATCAGATTTGAACCAAGAGACTTAAAACACAGGGATGTGATCGAAGTGACCAAGGTCCTGTCTAGTACACTTCCAAGCTTCCCAGGAAAGCGGAGATGATATCATCCGTGTACATCTGCTTTTCGTCGTCCGTGCAATAATCCGATGAAGTCTCTACCACGAAGAGATCACCGTCTCTCGGCACGATATATATCACGTAAACTTTATCCCCGTCCTTAAACGGACCATCATTTGAAAGTCTTGTGCAGCCTTCTTTCCCGACGAAAGGCACGTTGTCCTCACGCTTCAGCTCTACATCAGGATCATACAGATTTGAACTGATCTGCTTGATCGCGGCATCGATATCATTACCCTCGATACTGCGGATCTCAATGATAAAATCATTCCATTCGTCACTGCTCACATCACTGAACATTTCCATATCATTCATCTCAAGTGAACAGATCTGACGCATATCATACTTCGTCCTGTAACCGAAGTTTCCGACATAATCGATGATCTCATCCTCATCTCTCGTCTCGGGTGCATTCGGGATCGGATATGGCGGCCATCCGTAATCCTGAACCTGCGTAATATACAGCCCATTATGATTGATATAATAAGACAGGGCGTCGATTATATGATCGACCCTCTTATCATTTTCCTTCTGATAAGCTTCCTTTAATCCTGCCTTTCCGAACAACCGGTCAAACGAAGGATCAAATGACGATCCGTCTTCTACATAATCCACTCCTGTAACAACCGGTGTTTCGGCCGTTGTATCAAGGTGAGCCACTGCGGGATAGTTTCCGCCGGCTCTGTTAAGGAGCGAAGTCTTCATCAGATAATATGAATCAAGCAGGTAATCACCCCATACCTTTACATCCTTCGGATCGCTGTCATCAACCTTCAATATGATCGGAGTGCATATCGCAAGATCCGCTGAAGTATCCTCATCGCCCATATGCTCCTTGATCAGATACTGTCCGATGATATCTCCGTAATCCGCCCAGTCCTCGGGACCGTAGTAGTGATACTCGGGAAGCGGAAGCGTCGGATAGTCGATATCCGAGGAATCATCAGTATCATCCGGCGCAGCTGTTTCTTCCACAGTCTCTTCCGGGACCTCCACATCGTTATCGGCTGTCGTCTCGTCAGAAGTTTCCGTCTCTTCTGCCGGCTGCGTACCCGGGTTTACCTGCACATTTACAGCCGAGCATGCACTGACCGAAAGTGCTGCAGTAACTGCAATTATCGATAATATTGTTTTTCTTTTCATTTTATGACCTCCTTTTAGTGATATAATACCACATTTCATGTATAATCATACTTGATATGGAACGATTATCAAACTCGATAAAAAGAAATCTCTTTTACGGCGGACTAAGCCGCGAAGATTATGCAAAAGTTAAGGATGTCGTAAAAGAAGCCAACCGCAGGAATATC
>CADCPL010000051.1 GCA_902803305.1 uncultured Lachnospiraceae bacterium | reverse complement strand
CGGACAAGCTTGTGGATAATGCAGGCGCCGGCAGCGAATGCATCATAGTTACGGATAACACACCTTTTTACGCTACGATGGGCGGACAGAAAGGTGATTTCGGTGTGATATCGGGGAAAGGCGAATTCACGGTAAGTGACACGATAAAGCTTCCCGGAGGAAGAGTCGGGCATGTCGGAACCGTTACGTCCGGACAGTTTACGGTCGGAGAAGAGGTTAAGCTTTCGGTTGATAAAGCTAACAGAATGCGTACATGCATGAACCATTCGGCAACGCATCTGCTTCAGAAAGCGCTTCAGACCGTTCTCGGAGACGGGGTCAAGCAGCAGGGTTCATATCAGGACGGCGAAAGAACAAGGTTTGATTTTTCGTTTGACCGCGCTATGACACATGAAGAGATACTCAAGGCTGAAGATATCGTCAATGCGAAGATCATGGAGGATCTTGAAGTAGTCACCGATGTGATGTCGATAGAGGAAGCAAAGAAAACAGGTGCGATGGCACTGTTCGGAGAAAAATACGGGGATGTCGTAAGAGTTGTAGGCATGGGAGATTTTTCCAAGGAGCTGTGCGGAGGAACTCATGTGTCTTCAACAGGTAAGATACATTCGTTCAAGATACTTTCCGAAAGCGGAATAGCTGCGGGAGTCAGAAGAATAGAAGGTATCACGGGTACGAGTGTCCTTGAGTATTACAGGAAGATCGAGGCGGATCTGAGTGATGCGGCTGCAGTTGTAAAAGCAACACCCGCTACGCTTTCGGACAGACTGACCAAGATGAATGCCGAGATAAAGAGCCTCGGAAGCGAACTTGAATCGCTTCGTTCCAAGATGGCAAAGGACTCGGTCGGTGATATGGATTCCAAAGTCTGTGATGTAAAAGGTCTCAGCCTTATCGCAACTGCCGTTCCCGCGGCAGATATGAATGCGCTGAGAGACCTTGCCGATCAGATGAAAGAAAAGTATCCTCGCGGAGTATTTGTGCTGTGTTCGGAAAACGACGGCAAGGTAAATCTTGTTGTCATGGCAGCTGACGGAGCAGTGGAAGCAGGTGCTCATGCAGGGAATCTTATCAAGAAGCTTGCGCCCATGGTAGGCGGAGGCGGAGGCGGACGTCCCAATATGGCACAGGCCGGCGGCAAGAATCCCGCAGGTATAAATGATATGATCGCAGGCGCGGCCGCTGTTTTGGAGGAAATTCTGTAGTCCATTTTTTTCTTGACTATTGAAATGGATATGATTATAATGCAGTCAGTGCAGATTTAGATACCTCAGGGTTAGCACAATCTATGACTTGAGGGGAGGTTTGGAAGATGGCAGAAGTAATCGTAAAAGAAAACGAAAGCTTAGACAGTGCACTGCGTCGCTTCAAGAGAAGTTGTGCTAAGGCGGGAATCCAGCAGGAGATCCGCAAGAGAGAGCACTATGAGAAGCCCAGCGTAAAGCGCAAGAAGAAGTCTGAAGCAGCCAGAAAAAGAAAGTATAATTGATATTTACCCCCGGTTTTCCGGGGGTTTTTATTTTTTTCTTTTATTATTTAAAAAGTCGTGCTATAATACCATATGTTGTATGGACCGCGCCTGCGGATAACAAAATATTGCAAAGGATGCGATTCATGACCTACGTATGGATCTTTGCGGTCGTTGTTCTTCTTATCGTTTTTGTTTACAGGCAGAGCAGCGGATATAACATAGTTGAATATGAACTTACGACATCAAAGGATATCCCGGGACCGATAAGGTTTGTCATGCTCAGCGATCTTCATGATACCGATGTTACGCATGATGACAACAAAGGTCTGATCGAGGCGTTAGAGGCACTGTCACCGGATTTTGTGATCCTTGCGGGAGATGTGATCACAAGCTATGTGAATCCTTCAAGGGACCATCACGTAAGCCGGGATTTTTTAAGCAGCCTCGCATCAAGATTTGAGGTTTACTACGGCTACGGTAATCATGAGGAGCGTTATCGCAAGGATGATGAAGAGTATCCGGGAAGATTTGCCGAGTTCGAAAGCTTTGTGAAAGGCTTAGGGATACATGTCTTGTCGGATGATCATATACATCTTTCCGATAAGAATATCAGCATTTACGGTTTTGATATACCGCTGGAGTATTATAAGCGGTTCCGCAGAGGCGGGATAGCCGGCGGTATGATAACCGATAAGCTCGGCGCACTTTTGCCTGAACGATACAATATACTTATAGCGCATGATCCGGATTTTTTTGATGAATATGTCAGTTATGGAGCTGATCTTGTACTCTCGGGACATCTTCACGGAGGAATGATAGTACTTCCCGGTATAGGAGGGATCATATCCCCGCAGCTTCAGCTGTTTCCCAAGTATGATTTCGGCGTGTTTTGCAAAGAGGATACGACGATGATAGTCAGCCGCGGGATAGGCTGGCATTCGATACCGCTCAGAATATTCAACAAGGCCGAGATAGTTACCGTTACTATAGGCGGTCAAACAGAAAAGAAACAAGAGGGCATTTAAATGGCGATCAATGTTAAACTTGAAAAATTCGAAGGACCTCTCGATCTGCTCCTTCATCTTATAGAGAAGAACAAGGTGGATATATATGATATTCCGATCGCGCTCATCACCGATCAGTATCTGGAATATCTTAAGCAGATGGAGATGGAGGATCTCAACGTCATGAGTGAGTTCCTGGTGATGGCGGCTACGTTGCTTGACATCAAGGCCAAGATGCTTCTTCCCGCAGAGGTCAACGAAGAGGGTGAAGAAGAGGATCCGAGAGCAGAACTCGTTGAGAAGCTTATCGAATACAAGATGTATAAGTACATGTCTTTTGAACTTAAGGATCGCCAGATAGATGCGGTCAGATCCGTGTTCAAGCAGGCCACGCTCCCGAGGGAGGTGCTTGAATATGTGGAGCCGATCGACTATGAGAAGCTTGTCGGTGACGTAGATCTTACAAAACTCAATGAGATATTCAGGTCTGTTGTACGCAAGCAGAAAGATAAGATAGATCCGATCAGGAGCAAGTTCGGCAACATCGAAAAAGATGAGATCAATCTTGAAGAAAAACAGTTATACATCGAGATGTATGTAAGGACCCACAAGAAGTTCTCCTTCAGGGCGCTTCTTGAGGCTCAGCCGACCAAGATGGAGATCGTGGTCACGTTCCTTGTAATGCTCGAGATGATGAAGGTCGGCAAGATCCGCATCGTTCAGGACAACCTGTTTGATGACATCATGATCACTTCCTTAGCCGCCTAATGCAGGAAGGAGGGACCCACGCAGTGGGAAGATTCCTTACTGCACGTGGAGCGCCATCGTCGAAGACGATTTGCATGCGCGACACACCTACAGAGAATTATGAAGAAAGAATTTGAAGAATCCGTAAAAGAGAATATAGAAGACCTTGACATCGCGGAGCCTGCGCAGGAGAAGCCGGAGGAAACCGTCAAAAAGGCCGAGCATCCCGAAGCGGCGATATCCGCAATTTTGTTTGCGATGGGCGATTCCGTAGAACTTGCCAAGTTATCGGAAGCAATCGGATACAGCGTAGAAGAAGTAAAAGAGATCATCGCAAAGATGAAATCCAAATACGAGCGCAACAAGGATTTCGGACTGACGATAGTAGAACTTGATGACTCGGTCCAGATGTGTTCCAAGACAGATATGTATGAGTATCTGATCAAGGTTGCCAAGATACCGCGGAACATGCACCTTTCGGATACGGCACTTGAGACTCTGTCGATCATTGCATACAAACAGCCTGTCACAAGGGCTGAGGTTGAAAAGATAAGAGGTGTTTCCTGCGATCATCCGATCAATAAGCTGCTTGAATACGGTCTTATCACTGAACTCGGAAGACTCAATGCTCCGGGACGGCCGCTGCTTTTCGGTACCACAGAGCAGTTCCTCAGATCGTTCGGCGTCAAATCGATAGACGACCTGCCGGACATTGCCCCGGACAGACTGGAGGAGTTCAAGAAGGAAGCGGCTGAAGAAATACAACTTAAACTCGATATTTAAAGGGACCTGAGGGTTCCTTTTTTTTTCTTGATTTTCTGCTTTGAAAAAATAGTTTCCTATGTTAAAATAACAAAAGTGCGTATATCACGGTTTTAATTATACTTTTTATGGAGGTTTTGCAATGAGTAATTCTTCACTTGCAGGCAAACGTATCGCAAGTTTGCTTGATGAAAACAGTTTCGTTGAGATCGGCGGACAAGTAAGTGCTCGCTCCACTGATTTTAACATGGAACCGAAGGATGCGGTTGCGGATGGTGTTGTAACAGGCTACGGACTCATCGACGGTACGTTAGTGTATGTGTACAGCCAGGATTCAACTGTTCTCGGCGGTTCTGTCGGCGAGATGCATGCAAAGAAGATAGTCGGTCTTTACAATCTTGCTCTTAAGGTTGGAGCACCGGTCATTGGTCTTATCGATTCAGCAGGATTAAGACTCAATGAAGCTACAGATGCACTTGCCGCATTCGGCAAGATCTATAAAGCGCAGTCCATGGCGAGCGGTGTGATCCCGCAGATTACAGCCATATTCGGAAAGTGCGGCGGCGGCCTGTCACTGTTTACCGGTATGACTGATTTTACTTTCATGGAAGAAAAAGACGCCAAGCTTTTCGTTAATTCTCCCAATGCACTCAGCGGGAATTATGAGGAAAAACTTGATACGGCATCGGCGAAGTTCCAGGCCGATGAAGCCGGTAATGTCGATATAGTTGCAAGTGAAGCAGAGATATATCAGGAGATCAGAAGCTTTATATCATTACTTCCTGCCAATAACGATGATTTCGGAACGGTTGAGGAATGCAGTGATGATCTTAACCGTGCGGTTGCAGATGTCGCAAACTGCAAGGGTGATACGGCAATAGCTCTTTCACTGATCGCGGATGACAATTCATATTTTGAAGTTAAGGCCGGATACGGCAAGCAGATCACGACCGGATTTATCAGACTCGGAGGTCAGACTGTCGGATGTGTAGCCAACAGATGCGAAGGCTATGATGACGAAGGCAAGAAAGAATGGGAAGACGACGCAGTACTTACGGCTGATGCCGCAAAGAAAGCTGCCAAGTTTGTTAACTTCTGCGATGCTTTCGAGATCCCGATCCTTACACTTACAAATGTGACCGGTTTTGCAGCGGATGTTTGCAGTGAGAAGAAGATAGCCGATTTTGCGGCAAAGCTTGCTTTTGCGTTTGCAAATGCTACATCTCCCAAGGTAAACGTGATAATCGGGGATGCGTTTGGTACAGCCGGTATAGTGATGAATTCCAAGGCTCTCGGTGCTGATATCACAATTGCATGGGACAGCGCCAAGATTGGAATGATGGATGCCAAGCTTGCAGCCAAGATCATATATGACGGCAAGGGAACAGATGCCGTTGAAAACGGAGCAAAGGAATACGAGAAGCTCCAGAACAGTGTTGAATCTGCAGCAAGACGCGGCTATGTTGATCAGGTTATCGCAGCGGCTGATACAAGAAAGTATCTGATCGGTGCTTTTGAGATGTTATACACAAAGAGAGAGGACAGACCTGCCAAGAAGCACGGAACGGTTTAGAAAGGATAGGATACGTAATATGAAAAAGATAAGTTTAATATTATGTTTGCTCGCCTGCTTCTTTTGTCTGACCGCATGTGCCGAAGAGGACGCAAAGACTGTCGATCCGCAGGTTGCTGCTTCGCTTGAAGAGACAACCAGCAATATGGTAACTCAGTTCCTTGCGGCACTTGACGCCGATCAGGCCGGGGAACTGACCGAACAGGGCGGAGAATATCTCGAATACGTTATCTCGAATTATTTCGGAGTCAAGGTAAACGGTAACGGAATGGTCAATGCTCTGCATTCATATAACAGTGCACGGGAAGATCTCGGAGATTTTGTTTCCGTGACCGGCATGGATGCTAAGTATGATGATTCAGGCAGTAACATAATCGTCACGCTTGATGTTGTGGGCACCAAGAAAACTGCCCAGATCGAAGCGATCTACAAGGATGATCTGTATAAAACGCTTAATTCTCTTACGACCAATATCAATTACACATTTGGTGAGAAGATGAAGAAAGCGGGTCTTAATACGCTGCTCGGAATGGGAACGGTATTTATCGTACTGATAATCATTTCGCTGATAATCAGTCTGTTCAATTATATTCCGAAGATCTCTGCCGCTTTTGGTAAGAGCAAGGAGGATATTAAGACTCAGGCGGTTGATAATACCATCGCTCAGATCGTTAAAAAGGAAGAGGAAGAGACCGATGATCTTGAGATCGTGGCTGTTATAACGGCTGCTGTAGCCGCAGCTGCCGCTGCATCGGGATCAGGTTCATCGGATGATTTTGTAGTAAGAAGTATCGTAAGAAGACCCAACAGTCAGTGGAAATGATAAACAGGAGGATTGATCATGAAAAACTATACAATTACCGTTAATGGAAACGTATATGATGTAACAGTAGAAGAAGGAGCATCATCAGGAGCTCCCGCAGCAGCGCCTAAGGCAGCTCCCAAGGCAGCACCCAAGGCAGCTCCCGCCGCAGCAGCTTCATCTGCAGGTGCAGGGTCGGTAAGGATCGAAGCCGGTGCAGCAGGAAAGGTATTTAAGATCGTTGCCGGTGTCGGTGATTCCATCAAGGCAGGAGATGCAGTTGTCATCATTGAAGCCATGAAGATGGAGATACCCGTTGTAGCACCCAAGGATGGTACGATAGCAAGCATCGACTGTGCAGTCGGTGATCCTTGCGCAGCAGGTCAGCTTCTTGCAACACTTAACTAATTCCACGTGGAGGTCATAAAATGTCATATGTAGCAAATACATTTGGGAACCTGTTACAGCAGACGGCATTTCTGGGCTTATCATGGGGCAATTATCTTATGATCGCTGTAGCATGTGCGTTCCTGTATCTGGCAATAGCAAAGGGCTTTGAGCCATTGCTGTTGACTCCCATAGCATTCGGTATGCTTCTCGTGAATATCTATCCTGATATCATGCTGAAGATAGAAGAAGCCGCCAACGGTACCGGCGGACTGCTTTATTACTTCTACAAGCTGGATGAATGGGCAATACTTCCGTCTCTTATATTCATGGGAGTCGGAGCTATGACGGATTTCGGTCCGCTCATTGCAAATCCGAAGAGCTTCCTCCTTGGTGCGGCAGCTCAGTTCGGTATCTACGGAGCATATTTCATGGCAATAGCCATGGGATTCAATGATAAGGCTGCAGCAGCAATAGCCATCATAGGCGGTGCTGACGGTCCTACTTCGATCTTCCTGGCAAGTAAGCTCGGACAGACGGCTCTTCTCGGCCCCATCGCCGTCGCGGCGTATTCGTATATGTCGCTGGTACCTATCATACAGCCGCCTATAATGAAGCTTCTTACTACCGAGAAGGAACGTAAGATCAAAATGGAACAGCTTCGTCCGGTTTCCAAGCTTGAAAGGATACTGTTCCCTATCATAGTTACCATAGTTGTATGTATGATCCTTCCCACTACGGCACCTCTTGTAGGTATGCTGATGCTCGGTAATCTCTTTAAGGAGTCGGGAGTCGTCAGACAGCTTACGGATACTGCAAGTAATGCACTTATGTATATAGTCGTTATTCTGCTTGGCACATCAGTCGGAGCAACAACATCCGCCAAAGCATTCCTGAATGCAGATACTCTTAAGATCGTCGTTCTTGGTCTTATAGCATTTGCTTTCGGTACCGCAGCAGGTGTATTGTTCGGTAAACTCATGTGTGTACTTACGGGCGGAAAAGTCAATCCGCTGATCGGATCGGCCGGTGTATCCGCCGTTCCCATGGCAGCACGTGTTTCTCAGAAGGTCGGTGCGGAAGCTGATCCGACGAACTTCCTTCTGATGCATGCGATGGGCCCGAATGTTGCGGGCGTTATCGGAACAGCCGTGGCAGCCGGAACATTTATGGCTATTTTCGGTGTATTTTGATCATCACATGTCATTATTTTATAAATGGAGGATATAAAAATGGCTGAAGTTAAAAAGAAACCGGTCGGCATAATGGAAACCGTATTAAGAGATGCACATCAGTCTCTTATTGCCACAAGAATGCCCACCGAAGTAATGCTCCCTATCATAGATAAGATGGATGAGATAGGTTACCACGCAGTAGAATGCTGGGGTGGTGCAACATTTGATGCTTCCCTTCGCTTCCTTAAAGAGGATCCGTGGGAAAGACTTCGTAAGTTAAAAGACGGATTTAAGAAAACTCCGCTGCAGATGCTGTTCAGAGGACAGAACATTCTCGGATACAGACCTTATGCGGATGATGTGGTAAACGCTTTCGTTGAAAAATCGATCGCCAACGGTATCGATATCATAAGGATCTTTGACTGCCTTAACGATCTTCGTAACCTTCAGGCTGCAGTTGATGCGACAAACCGTGTCAAGAAGCAGGAGGGAAGAGGAAGCACACAGGTCGCTCTTTCATATACGCTCGGTGATGCATATACGCTTGAGTACTGGGCAGATATGGCAAAGAAGATCGAGGAGATGGGTGCCGATTCGATCTGTATCAAGGATATGGCAGGACTTCTTGTTCCCTACAGGGCAGCCGATCTGATCAAGGCCATGAAGGAGAATACAAAGCTTCCTATCCAGCTTCATACACACTATACATCGGGCTGCGCTTCAATGACACAGCTCAAAGCAGTTGAGGCAGGCGTTGATGTTATCGACTGTGCGATCTCACCGTTCGCTCTCGGAACAAGCCAGCCGGCTACCGAGGTTATGGTTGAGACGTTCAAGGGAACACCTTACGATACCGGTCTTTCACAGACAAAGCTTGCAGAGATCGCCGATTACTTCCGCCCTTACAGGGAAGAGTGCATCGAGTCCGGTCTTATGAGCACAAAGGTTCTCGGTGTAAATATCAAGACCCTTCTGTATCAGGTTCCCGGCGGAATGCTTTCAAACATGGTATCGCAGCTTAAAGAGCAGAATGCGGAAGATAAATACCAGCAGGTTCTCGAGGAGATCCCGAAGGTACGTAAGGACTGCGGTGAGCCGCCCCTTGTTACACCTTCGTCACAGATCGTCGGAACACAGGCTATCTTCAACGTTCTTATGGGCGAGAGATACAAGATGGCAACAGGTGAGTTCAAGGATCTTCTCCGCGGTAACTACGGCCAGACTGTTAAGCCTATGAACGAGGAAGTCATCAACAAGGTTATCCCGGGCGAGAAGAGATCCACGGCACGTTCTGCGGAAGCTACAGGTCACGACAAGCCCGAGCTTGAGTCACTTGAGGCAGAGATGAAGCAGTACAAGCAGCAGGATGAGGACGTGCTCACGTATGCACTGTTCCCCCAGGTTGCCACAGATTTCTTCAAGTATCGTGAAGCTCAGCAGAGCAAGATGGATATGAAGAAAGCCGATACCGATTCAGCTGCTTATCCGGTATAGACAATATACCATAACGTGTGTTACAATTATCGGGCGGTCATCAAATGACTGCCCGTTTTTTATCAAATCTATTTGAGAGGGTATTATGGCAAGAAAAGAACAGATAACCAAGCAGATGATACTGGATGGAGCATTTGACCTTGTAAGGACACAGGGGATCGAAATGCTCACGGCAAGAAAACTCGCATCTCACATCTCATGCAGTACGCAGCCTATCTTCCGCGTGTATACGAATATGGAGGAACTTTCAAACGAAGTTTTTGTTAAGGCAAAGGCCTTTTACGAGCAGTTCTGCCTTGACTTCGAACAGACCAATGACACTCCTTTCGTAGATCTCGGTTTATGCTATATATCTTTTGCAAAAAAGGAGCTCAATCTTTTTAAGCTTTTGTTCCTTACTCCTCACGATGACAATAACACCATGTACGACCTTATAAACGGTGCGGAGAACGGTTTTGTCATTAAGCAGCTTCGGCGTATCAAGAACCTTGACATGAACAGGGCCGGCGATATCTTCATGAAAGTGTTCATATTCATGCACGGCATGGCTTGCATGGCAATATGCGGCGAACTTGATCTGACAACCGAGGAGATACTTCCGACACTTCAGGAAACCATAGAGGGATTCTTTTAAATGAGAGTTTGCGTTGTTGGAGGAGGACCGGCCGGAATGATGGCTGCGATCTCTGCAGCAGACAGCGGAAACCAGGTTGTGCTTATCGAACAGAACGATAAGCTTGGCAAAAAGCTTTTCCTGACGGGAAAAGGCAGATGTAATCTGACCAACGCCTGTCCTACGGAAGAGCTTTTTGATAATGTTGTGACAAACCCGAAGTTTTTGTACAGTGCTTTTTATGATCTTGATAACGTAAAAACGATCGAACTGTTCAACCTTATGGGACTTGAGACTAAGGTTGAACGCGGGGAACGGGTATTCCCGAAAAGCGATCATTCTTCATCGGTGATAGATGTTCTCAGAAGAGAACTGAAAAGAAAAGGGGTCGATGTAAGACTTTGCACCAGAGCTGTGCAGATCCTGTGTTCCGATGATTCGATATCGGGCGTTATTATAAATGCCCGAGGCTCGGAGAAAACAATAGATGCCGATGCCGTCATCATGGCAGTTGGAGGGAAGTCTTATCCGCTTACCGGATCTGACGGCAGTTCACTTAAGCTGATCGAGGATCTCGGGATCAGGGTAGTCCCCCAGGAACCTGCGCTTGTTCCGTTTGAGAGCGGGGATGCAGGCGTATTGTCCATGCAGGGACTTACACTTAAGAATGTTGAGATCTCGGTGCACTCCGGAAAAAAGATGCTATATTCGGGCTTCGGGGAAATGCTCTTTACACATTTCGGAGTATCCGGTCCGCTGATCTTATCGGCTTCTTCATATATCGGGCCGGAGGATTACAAAAAAGGAATAACGGTCAGTATTGATTTAAAGCCCGCGCTTTCCCGGGAGGAACTTGATAAAAGGGTACTGCGTGATTTTGCAAAAGGGCAGAACAGGGATTTCGCCAATTCGCTCGGAGAACTTCTGCCGAACAAATTAATACCGGTCGTTATTAAAAGAACGGGCATAGAACCTCACAAAAAAGTCAACCTGATCACAAAACAGGAGAGACAGCAGCTTTGCGATATCCTGAAGAACTTTGAAGTAAAGATTACGGGTAACCGTGGATTCGACGAAGCCATAATCACAAGAGGCGGAGTGAGTACATCGATGATCAATCCGTCAACGATGGAGTGCAAAAGTATAAACGGATTATACTTTGCGGGAGAGATGATCGATACGGATGCGCTTACCGGAGGCTTTAACCTGCAGATAGCATGGTCAACGGGACATCTTGCAGGTAAATGTAGATAGGAGGGGCCCCATCACCGAAGGTGATTCTAATGGCCGAGCGTCCTTAAGAAAGAAAGGGAGGAAGCATATGAGTAAAAGCATAGCAATTGACGGACCTGCGGGAGCAGGAAAGAGCACGATCGCCAAAATGGTCGCAAAGGAGCTCGGTTTCATATACGTGGACACGGGAGCTATGTACAGAGCCATGGCGCTTTATCTTATCCGAAAGGGTATAGACAGGGAAGATACGGCCGGTATAGAAAAGGCCTGCGAGGATGCCGATATATCGATCGAATACGAGAACGGTCAGCAGGTTGTTCTTCTTATGGGCGAAAACGTAAATGCTTATCTTCGAACTGAAGAAGTGGGAAATATGGCATCAGCATCAAGCGCTAATCTGAAGGTACGCAAGAAGCTTGTGGATCTTCAGAAGAAGCTGGCCGCAACCAAGGACGTCGTGATGGACGGAAGAGATATCGGCACGGTCGTCCTGCCCGACAGTAAATGCAAGATATATCTTACGGCTTCAAGTTCGGTCCGGGCAAAGAGACGTTTTGATGAACTGACGGAAAAGGGAATAACAAGCGATATCAAACAGATCGAAGCCGATATAATCGAAAGAGATCACAGGGATATGACAAGGGAGAATTCTCCTTTAAAACAGGCTGATGATGCCGTGCTCATCGACAGCTCGGACATGACGATCGAAGAGGTAAAGAACGCCATACTTGCCGAGGCAAAAGGAAGACTTTGATGGAAACGATCGTTGCAAAAAGTGCGGGATTCTGTTTCGGGGTCAAAAGAGCCGTTGATACCGTATATTCCGAAGTTGAAAAAGGTGAAAACATCTATACTTTCGGTCCGATAATCCACAACAAGGAAGTTGTTGCGGATCTTGAGTCGAAAGGTGTAAGAGTGATAAACGATATCAGGGATATTCGTGACATTGACGAAGGTGTTGTCGTTATCAGATCCCATGGAGTATCAAAGGAGACGGCATCCCTTTTGCAGCAGTCACCGCTCAGAGTTGTGGATGCAACTTGTCCTTTTGTAAAAAAGATACACAGGATCGTTGAACATGACAGTCTTGCCGGTAATCATATCGTCGTGATAGGCAGCCGGAATCATCCCGAAGTATCGGGGATAATAGGATGGTGCGGTGCCGATGCATGTGTTATCGAGAACGCAGAAGAAGCATCGGCATACAAAATAGATGATGATAAGGACATAACTGTTGTTTCGCAGACAACATTCCAACCCGTAAAATTTAAAGAATTAGTTGAAATCTTGCAAGGAAAAGGGTACAATGTTAACGTTGTGAATACAATATGTAATGCTACTATCGAGAGGCAGGAAGAAGCAAGATCGATTGCCTCATCGGTAGATATGATGATCGTTATTGGAGACAGCAAGAGTTCCAATACGCAAAAGCTTTACGAAATCTGCAGTCGAGAATGTTGCTGTACAAAGTATGTACAGACCAAGGATGACCTTGAAGTTGATCCGCGAGGATCACTCCGGCGTGTAGGCATTACTGCAGGGGCTTCCACCCCTAAAAAAATAATCGAGGAGGTTCAAAATTATGTCAGAATTAACTTTTGAACAAATGTTAGAAGAATCTTGCAAAACAATACACAACGG